>NZ_JAKUFQ010000058.1:0-34159 GCF_022663475.1 Bacillus cereus group sp. BfR-BA-01382 | reverse complement strand
TCAAATACTATTTCTTAAGAAAGATGAAATGGGAAAATTAGTATTAAAAACCTATATTATCAGGTTTTGTATAAAAAAACTTATTATGTAATAGTTAGAGTTTTAATAATGAAAATAAAAACACATAAAATTCACTTGTTGATTTTTATGTATTTTTATTCATGTATTATTATGAAATAGGTTCTTATGATACAAAAGATTGAAATTAATATTCATATTACAAATGGTCCACATGCTCGAGCCGTAGCTACACTTATAGCAAAATTGAGTGGAATACTTTTAACCATGAATCTATTCATGAGACTCAATCATTATTAGACGAATTGGCTCTTGAAAAGATAAGAATAAAGTATTTAGAAAGTGAATTGTCGAAATATAAAAAACTAAACAACTCTTTTCCAGACATTATTAGTTATAGTGACACTGTAATAAAGGCGCTCTTTGTTGCGAATAAAGTGGCAGAATTAGATTTTACGATTCTTATTACTAGAGAAAGTGAAACAAGAGAAGAACGTATAGCTAAAGGTATCCATAAAGCTGGTTTCAGAAAAGATAAGTCGTTTATTCTAGTAAATAGTGCGGCTATCTCCCCTAATTTAATTGAAAGTGAGTTATTTGAGCATGAAAAAGGAGTATTCACTGGAGCACTACACATGAGGAAAGGGAAATTTGAGCAAGCAAACATTGGAACAATCTTTTTAGATGAAATTGGAGGCTTAGAGCTAAATGTCCAAGTGAAATCATTATAGTTTTTTATAATAAAAGGGAATTGTAGGAGGGAATAAAACTAGAAAATTAAATGTTAGGGTACTAGCGGCGACTAATGGAAAGGAATAGATGCCATGAAAAAATTTATTAATAATCCAGAAAAAGTAGTTAGGGATATGATTGACGGAATGTTGTTTGCACATTCTGATAAACTACAAAATATGGCTGAAACAAATATAATTATTCGAGCTAATAGTCCATTTCAAGGAAAAGTGGCAATTGTCAGCGGAGGCGGGAGTGGTCATGAACCAGCGCATATAGGATTTGTTGGTAAAGGAATGCTTGATGCTGCTGTAATGGGCGAAATTTTTACTTCTCCTACACCAGACCAGATTTTGAAAGCGATTCAAAAGGTTCATACTGGAAGTGGGGTTTTGTTAATTGTAAAAAACTACTCAGGAGACATAATGAATTTTGAAATGGCTGCTGAAATGGCTGAAGCACAGGGAATCCCGATTGCTACAGTCATCGTTAATGATGATATTGCTATTAATAATAGTTCACACACTATGAGAAGAAGAGGAATTTCTGGAACAATATTTGTACATAAAATTGCTGGAGCAATGGCTGAGAAAGGTGCATCGCTTAAAGAAGTTGAAGATGTTGCAAATAAAGTAATTGCTAATATACGTAGTATGGGAATGGCATTAACAACGTGTACTATACCTGGATCTGGTACAGTCGGTTATAAAATTGGTGAAAATGAAGTAGAGGTTGGTATAGGCATTCACGGTGAACCTGGAACTCATCGTATTAGTATGATAGAAGCTAATGAAATGGCTGAACTCCTTTTAGAGCATATTTTAAGTGATATGCAATTGAAAATTGGTGACAAAGTTGCAGTAATGGTAAACGGCTTAGGTGGAACGCCGTTAATGGAATTATATATTTTAAATAAAACGATTAACACAATATTAAACAAAATTGGTATCGATATCTGTAAAACATATGTTGGAGAATACATAACAGCGATTGATATGGCCGGTTTTTCTATTACTTTATTAAAACTAGATGAACAATTAACTGCTTTGCTTAATGATCCAGCAAATACGACTAACTGGCGTGTACAATAGGAGGGCCAACATGTATATTACACCAAGACATATCATCAATTGGATGCAACTCACTGCAAAACAACTTGAGTATCAAAAAAAAAATCTAACGCAACTTGATCAATTCATAGGTGATGGAGATCATGGTATTAATATGAATAGAGGGTTTAAAGAGGTTGAAAAAAAGATATCATATACAGCTTATGATGATATTGGAAATGTATTTCATGATATTGGAATGATACTTATTTCAAAGGTTGGAGGTGCATCAGGGCCTTTATATGGAACAGCCTTTTTGAGGGCTGGCAGTGTTTTGAAAGGGAAAAATAAAATTACAATCAATGAATTGGGGATTGCTTTTCAAGAATCTGTAAATGGCATCTGTCTAAGAGGAAAAACTCAGATAGGAGATAAAACAATGCTTGATGTTTGGGATCCTGTTTTGAAGTATATCCAAAGAAATGGAGAAAAAATAAAACCTATTGGTCTTATCATTTTTGCAAGAGAACAAATGGAAAAAACTAAGCCATTATTAGCTAAAAAAGGGCGTGCTTCTTTTCTAGGAGAAAGGTCTATTGGTCATTTAGATCCAGGAGCAGTCTCATCTTTTATTATCTTTGAAACTCTATGTTTATCTCTTATAGGTGAAAAAGAAATTGTTAATGAACTTAGGGAGCAATTGTGATGAGTAATGCAGGAATAGCTTTAGTTTCTAATGGTTATCTACTAGTTAAGAGATTTAAAAGCTTTACTCGTCCAATTAAGTTCCAGTGTTTTAATAGTTTCTGCAGGAGGAGTAGATAACGATGAAGTAGGTTGAAGCGTTAGATGAATTCAAGAGGCTATTCATAAATTTGGAAGGTGCTCTAATTAAGAGTGATTATATCAAAATAGCAGATTCACCATTAATAGAGGGTCCTACGTAGCAGTTGTTAAATTAGGGATTGGCAAAACATTAGAAGAAATATATAAGATTTAAGGCTGTACTTGAAGCGAAAACCATTATAAAAATATAAAAGGAGTTAATCTTATGAGAATCGAAAGAAAATTAATTGTAACTCGTAAGGATGGAATTCATGCAAAATCAGCAAGTGAAATTGTAGATGGCTTAAGGGATTATGATTGTTCGGTTCAGTTTATATTTAAAGATAAAAAAGTTAATGCAAAAAGTACTCTTCAACTAATCGGTTTAGCAGTAAAAAGAGGAGCAGAAATACATGTAATTCTTGATGGGGAAGATGCTGATGATGCCCTTGTGTTTATACAATGGTTTTTGAAATAACAAAGGGGGTCATAAATATGTCTCCATTTATGGGGGAATTAATTGGAACCTTGGTTCTTATTTTATTAGGGAACGGCGTTGTAGCAGGTACTTTGCTGAAAAAATCCAAAGCACAAAATTCCGGATGGGTTGCAATTACTCTTGGCTGGGGATTAGCAGTTACATTCGCTATATATATAGTAGATAACATAAGTGGTGCGCATTTGAATCCTGCAGTTACAATTGCTTTTGCTTGTATAGGTGTATTTCCTTGGAGTGAAGTTCCTTCCTATATTGGTGCACAGTTGATTGGGGCTTTTTTAGGTTCAATATTTGTCTGGCTCCAGTATTTTCCGCATTGGAAAGAGACTAAAAATCAAGAAATTATATTGTCGGTGTTTTCTACAAGCCCTGCAATAAAAAGTTGGCCGTCTAATTTGTTAAGTGAAATTATTGGCACTGCAGTATTTGTATTTTCAATTTTAGCTATGGGTCATAATAAAGTTACAGATGGACTACTTCCAATAATAATAGGCGCGTTAATAGTATCTATAGGTCTATCTCTTGGTGGAACAACTGGATTTGCTTTAAATCCAGCTCGAGATTTTGCCCCAAGACTAGCACATCAAATCTTACCAATATGTAATAAAGGCTCTTCGGATTGGGGATACGCGTGGATTCCCTTAATTGGTAGTACCATAGGAGGAATCATAGGAGCTATAGGTTTTCAATTGATTTATTAAGCGCTTAATATATTAAAATTCAATTAGAAAATAATTAGTTAACCATGTTTACTATCGGTCATGTAATGCGAAGGGGTATTTAAGTAAAAAATGTATGCTAAAAAAATCAATATATATATCTTATAATGTGGAATTGTTTTATTCATAAAATGTTCAATTTATATCCATTGTGAAAAAATTCACAATGGATATAATGAATATATAACCTTTGTAGAGGATGGGCGATATAAATCATCTTATCAGATAGAACGGCAATGTTTTTAGTAAGTGGAATCGATTTCATTATACGAATAACAGTGCTTTTCTTTATTTGGGAAAAGGATAAGTATGTATAGTCTGTCATTCAATTGAACTTTTGGTGAGTAACATATGCGTAATTAAGAACTTACATGGTATTTTTATCATTCGAAAGAACTTTAAATTGATTTCTGTCATGTTCGTTTGCTTTGATAATCATGTTTTTCGAGATAAACGCTTTCCTTATCAATGAGGAAATTCGCAAGTGGAGTTTTACTCCTGTTTTGGTTTCACGCAATTCAGTCTATTTATAGTTGATTAGGTTTAGAGTAAGTGTATTTGAAACAACGATTATCAACGGTATGTTCTTTCTATATTTTGAAAGCGTTTTCTTGTAGTGGGTTATTTTATAAGATTAGGAACCTTTTACCTAAGAAATTATGTTTTTTAAGTAATGATTTGAAAAATGATGAATTGGAGATTCACAAACTCATTTTTAGTAGTAAACAAAATTTTATAAAAGAAGTGAGACTTAAATAGCCTAGGAGGTGGTTTTCTCAAGGATAGAAAAAGTTGGTTTTTAATAGTTAAAGATTGATGAAATGAAGAAGAAAAGTTGTGTAGGTTGCGTCAATTCAAAAAAAATTAGGATGAAATATTTAGGAGGTAGAGAGATGGTAGGGATTATCCTAGCAAGCCATGGCCAATTTGCTGAAGGTATTTTACAATCTGGCGCAATGATTTTTGGAGAGCAAGAGAACGTTAAGGCTGTTACCTTAATGCCAAACGAAGGGCCAGACGATTTGAGAGCAAAAATGGTAGCAGCAGTTGCATCTTTTGATAATCAAGATGAGGTATTATTTTTAGTCGATCTATGGGGCGGTACTCCATTCAATCAAGCTAATGGCTTGTATGAAGAACACAAAGACAATTGGGCAATCGTTGCTGGTTTGAACTTACCAATGGTGATTGAAGCTTATGCATCCCGTTTATCAATTACGTCTGCTCAAGAGATCGCAGCACATATCATTAAAACAGCGAAGGAAGGGGTCAGAATTAAACCTGAAGAGCTGGAACCCAAAGAAAATACTAATATCGCAGTTGCAAAAGATGGAAAAGCAAATGGCAGACTTGCTCCCGGTACAGTAGTTGGTGATGGGAAAATCAAGTTCGTTTTAGTCCGTGTGGATTCTCGTTTACTGCATGGTCAGGTAGCGACTGCATGGACAAAGTCTACACAACCAAATCGTATTATCGTAGTTTCAGATGCAGTGTCTAAAGACGATCTTCGTAAAAAATTAATCGAACAGGCGGCACCACCAGGGGTTAAGGCCAATGTTATTCCAATCAGCAAAATGATTGAAGTTGAAAAAGATCCCCGTTTTGGTAATACTAATGCACTGGTATTATTTGAAAACCCACTAGATGTCCTGAGAGCTATAGAAGGTGGTGTGGATATTAAAGAAGTTAACGTTGGTTCTATGGCTCATTCAACTGGAAAGGTTGTTGTTAATAAGGTTCTTTCTATGGGAAGAGAAGATGTTGAGGCTTTCGAGAAAATGAAAGCAAAAGGCATTCATTTTGATGTACGTAAAGTACCTAATGATTCTCGTGCAAACATGGATGATATTCTAAAAAAAGCGAAGGTTGAATTATCGTAGTTACATAGCAAATTTAAATGAAATGGGGGATCATAATGTCTACTATAGAAATAATTTTAGTAATACTAATTGCATTTCTAGCCGGTATGGAAGGAATATTAGATGAATTTCAATTCCATCAACCATTAGTGGCATGTACACTAATCGGTTTAGTAACAGGTAACCTGGAGGCTGGTATTGTTCTTGGCGGTACACTTCAAATGATTGCACTTGGATGGGCAAATATTGGAGCAGCCGTAGCACCAGATGCTGCATTGGCATCAGTTGCATCAGCAATCATTTTAGTATTAGGCGGACAAGGTGTTAGCGGTGTTGCATCAGCAATTGCAGTAGCGGTACCACTTGCAGTAGCAGGACTTTTCTTAACAATGATTGTTCGTACACTTGCTGTTCCTATTGTACACATGATGGATACGGCAGCTGAAGAAGGAAATATAAAAAAAATTGAAGTGTTACACATCGCTGCGGTGTGTTTACAAGGTATCCGAATTGCGATTCCTGCCGGAGCACTTTTATTTATTCCTGCACAAAGCGTTCAAGGATTCTTGGAATCAATGCCCGCATGGTTAACTGATGGAATGGCTATTGGTGGCGGAATGGTTGTTGCTGTTGGTTATGCATTAGTTATTAATATGATGGCAACAAAAGAAGTATGGCCATTCTTCATTATTGGTTTCGTAATAGCTGCGATTTCTCAATTAACACTTATTGCTCTTGGTGCATTGGGTGTGGCTTTAGCTCTTATTTATTTGAGTCTTTCTAAAATGGGTGGTTCTTCAAATGGTGGTGGAGGTAACTCTGGTGACCCGCTTGACGATATCTTAAACGATTATTAATTCAGGAGGAGGAGAAGACAAATGGCAGAAAAAATTCAATTAACAAAAAGAGATCGTTTAGCCGTTGCATGGCGATCTACATTTATTCAGGGCTCTTGGAACTATGAACGTATGCAAAATGGTGGTTGGGCCTTCTCGATGATTCCAGCGATTAAAAAGTTATATAAATCAAAAGAAGATCGAAAAGCAGCATTAAAACGTCACTTGGAATTCTTCAATACACATCCTTATATTGCTTCACCAATTCTAGGAGTTACATTAGCACTTGAAGAAGAACGTGCTAATGGTGCAGAAGTTGATGATGTGGCAATTCAGGGGGTTAAAGTTGGGATGATGGGTCCTTTGGCCGGTGTTGGTGATCCGGTATTCTGGTTTACTTTACGTCCGATGTTAGGTGCTTTAGGAGCATCATTAGCAATGGGGGGGAATATCCTTGGGCCAATCCTTTTCTTCTTAGCTTGGAATCTGGTTCGTTGGGGATTTATGTGGTATACACAAGAATTTGGTTATAAAGCCGGTTCTAAAATCACTGATGATCTTTCAGGTGGATTATTACAAGATATTACAAAAGGCGCATCAATCCTTGGTATGTTTGTACTTGCAGCCTTGGTGGAACGGTGGGTATCAATTAAATTCAAGCCAGTTGTATCTGAAGTTCAGTTAGATAAAGGTGCGTATGTTGAGTGGGACAAACTTCCTGGAAATGGTGAAGGTATTCGTCAATCTTTTGAACAAGTAAACTCAGGAATGGCACTGTCACCTACGAAAGTGACCACCTTGCAAGATAACTTAGATCAATTAATTCCTGGTTTAGCTGCATTGCTTCTGACATTCTTCTGTATGTGGTTGCTGAAGAAAAAAGTCAGTCCAATTGTTATTATTCTTTCATTATTCGTAGTTGGGGTAGTTGGTCACGTAATCGGACTTTTATAATTTAAGTTGCTCACGTTTTCAATTCTTAAAATTTATTATTTAGGAATTGTTGAGATTGAAGTATAGGTTAGTAGCCTGTGAATCGATAATAGTTCGTATACAAAAAGTGGCTGGGGACTATCGCTTCAGCCACTTTTTGTATTGACTTAATTGTTTGAAGTTACGAATTATAAATAGGATAAATGAAATGGAGTGGATATGATGGTTCAATCAATTAATACAAAGGTAGATTTAGTAATAGATGCTACCGCTTTTACGGGACTTACGGACTATGGGAAAATTATGATTGGTGATAAAGGGTTTGAATTTTATAATTCTCGTGATACGCGTAAATTTATTCAAATTCCGTGGGAGGAAGTAGATTACGTTATAGCTTCTGTAATGTTTAAGGGGAAATGGATTCCACGTTATGCTATTGAAACCAAGAGAAATGGAATCTTCACCTTTTCTTCTAAGGAACCTAAGAAAGTTCTTCGGGCTATACGAGAATATGTAGATCCAGGTCATATGTCACAATCTCTAAGTTTCTATGATGTTATTAAACGTGGCCTTAAATCGCTAGGTAAAAAGAAATAATAAAATGAAAAGAAGGGGTGTATTTTTTATATAGGGGCTAACATGGTTTTGGTGTGAAAATAGATTAACTGATTATGCTTCTTTTTAGATTCATACTATCAGATGTTCAAGATTAAGATATTAGCTGTAAGAGCCTTGGGATTTTTGCACCAGAACCGTTCTATACATTAAAGGTTATTTATGTTACTTAATTATATTTTTGCAATCGTGCTGTGTTATAATTCTGAAATACTGATATATCTAGTAAGACTTATAGATTTCGGTTTATCATATGAAATGAAAAATTAAGGCATTATCTTTGAAGTTCAGGCTATCATTATTCACACTATTATTCAGACTAAAAGAAGTACAAGGAGGAAGGTATATCTATTAAAATAGTAAGATATACCAAATTCAAAATGAATATTAAATTTAATAAAAAAGTAGTAGCATTCACGGCAGGATTAACGGTATTATCTTCACCATTGGTATCGTTTGCAGAGGAACAACAATCAGTAAACAATAAGCAATCTACAAGCCTTCAAGTGCAAGATAACACAGACCAACTTCAAACAACAGATGAACAGGCTTTAAAAAGTATTGAAGCTAGTTTTGAAGAGGTAGACGGACGTGGTGGAGGTACTGTCGACAATAAGAAAGTAGATAGTCTTCAACGTTCAGAAGGTATTCATGAAGAAACAGGTACATTAACTGTTCCTAACAATTCAAACAGAACAAAACGTAGTCTGTCTCCCATATCACCTAGCACCTCTAGTACAATAAACGGTGTTCCATTCACTGAATGGATTGTTCCAGCAGGTAACGATAATATTCGTCCTCAAAACTACATGAATCCAAAGTACATTACAATTCATGAGACTGATAATACAAGTGTAGGAGCAGGTGCTAGAAACCACGCCCAATACCTATATAACCAAGCAGTAGGGAACACAGACCGAGCTGCATCGTGGCATTTTACAGTAGACGATAAAGAGATTTATCAACATCTACCATTAAACGAAAACGGATGGCACGCAGGAGACGGTGATGGTCCAGGTAATAGAGAATCTATTGCAATTGAAATCGCAGTTAACAGTGACGGAAACTACAGTAAAGCGGTAGATAACGCTAAGAAACTGGTAGCGTATTTAATGAAAGAAACTGGTGTACCGTTAAATAACATTGTAAAACATCAAAAATGGAGCGGTAAAATCTGCCCTGCTAACATGATTAATAATGGGCAATGGGATGTATTCGTAAATAGCGTTGAGGGGTATTATAATAATCTTTATCAACCAAAAGATGACATTACAGGAGGTTGGTATGAAGAAGCTATTCGAGAGTTAAATAGAAGGGGTATTATGTTAGGGGAAGGAAACGGAGTTTTCGCACCAAATAGAGCGATAACAAGAGCCGAATTTGCTCAATTAATCTCTAACTCTCTAAAACTACCAGCTGGAGATGCTTCATTTAAAGACCTAAACGATGCAAATTCAACTTTACGGGATGGTATTAAACGTACTGCAAGTGCAGGTATCATTCAAGGTAGAGGAGATGGTTATTTTGACCCAAACACACCTATTACAAGAGAAGAATCAGCAATTATTGTAAACAAGGCATTACAGTATAAAGGTATATGGGGACCAGTTGTAAACCTACCATTCGCAGATAAAGACCAAATTATATATAAAGAAGACGTACAAAGACTGTATGGCCTAGGTATTGTAAGAGGTAAGGGTGACAATCAATACGCCCCTAAAGGAACAACAACTCGTGGTGAAACAGCAACATTCATTCTAAATATGCTACAAGTAATTGAAAATGGTAGTGTTGAAAAAGTAATTGGGACGGCTCAAATTAATGGTATTGGGGTAAATGTTCGAAGCGGATCAGGTACAAACTATTCTATTGTTAGAAAGACAAGTAAAGGCGAAAAAGTTACAGTATATGAAGAAAAGAACGGCTGGCTAAGAATTGGGACAGGGCAGTGGATTTATTATGACTCTAGTTATATCGACTATAACAGATTATAAAAGACTTAATAGTTAAAAGAACAGGTCATATTTGGATATATAACTTACTTTCAGGTTGTGAAGAAAACTTTCTCCACAACCTGTTTTTGTGCCTAGCCCCCTCTTTACCTACCAATACTGATAAAAAGAGGAAATTCATTATGATGGGGGCATCGGAAAATCAACATAATTAGCGTGTATACAATTAAAAACTAATGTTTTTCTGATAATTAAGTAGAGGTCACCGTACATACCCATCCAGTTAACATTTTGAAATACTCCAAAACGAAAGAATGAGCTGTATTGTTACTAGCCATAACACCCATCGTGTTAATCATAAATAGCTTGTATCAGTTCTTTTACCTCCGCATTTGGATTAGGATGATTGAGCTGTTTCATCCAATAATAGTACGTACTACGAGTAATATTAACGGGTTGAAGTAACTCCTTGACAGGAAATTCATGCCTTAATCCATAAAAGAATAGTTATTTTACGCAGTATTGCGAAAAGAGGAAGAAGGGCGTATTTCCTTTCAGCAAAGATTTAAATAATTTCTGGTTATGATCGTTAGTTTTGGGATTATTATGTTTCTCATATATGGAGAAATCCTGTTACAATAGTAAAGAATAAATTGGGTACAAATTGATAATGAAATGGGGAAATATGCTGAATGAAAGCAACCGGAGTAACTAGAAAAGTGGATGAATTAGGGCGTATAGTAATTCCAAAGGAACTTAGAAATACGCTTGGGATTAATGAAAAATCACCATTAGAGATTTTTGTAGAAGGGGAAGACATCATTTTAAAGAAGTATCAGCCTGGTCATGTTTGTGCATTAACAGGAGAAGTGTCAAATCGTAATATGGCATTAGCAAAGGGTAAGATCTCATTGAGTCCAGAAGGTGCAGAACTATTAATAAAAGAAATAGAACAGTACCTTGTCAAATAAGTGCTCCTTTCAAGGGCTTTTTTTATGGTTAACAAAATAATTTCACGTACCGTAATGATTTAAAAAAACTAAAACACTACAATAATAGTCTACATTTAATCTTGTGTAGACTTAATCAGCTAAATAGAGAATGTATTGTATATTTCGGATAGATTTCTTGCGAAATATGTACCTAGAGCAGTATTTCAATTTAAATGTGATATATTCGTTTTGCTAGTGAAAGGGGATGAGTGTCGATGAAAAACCACATAAAAGTAAATGGAGAAATCCTTCAAACAAATAAAAAATGGTCACATCTCAAGCAAAGACAAAGACAACATATTTCTAATTGGTTACGTAAAGAATATACACAGTTTGTAAAAACACATTATAGAAAACCTAGGAAGTATGAACATGATGAGATTCTTCATGAAGTAATGAATCAAATACAGGAACGTGAAATTTGGATTCCTAATGGTGAAGTAAAAAGATATTATCTAAGCAAAATAGGAAAATGGTTTAGAAAAATAGAAAGTGAATGGGAATCACAAATATCCAACAGTGAAAAGCAGCAGGTATTAGAAGAAAAGTAAATCCAAACAAACCAGGGGGCGTATTTCATGTTTAATTTACAAGAGGATATGTATGAACAATTGAAAGAGAAAAAAGGGGAAGTTACTGTATTTTTAAAGAATGGCGTTCCAGTGCGTGGGCAGATTCTTGCAATGGATAAATTCACCGTTCTTATGATCGTTCATGGTAAGCAACAACTAGTCTACAAGCAAGCTATTTCCACAATTCTTAAGTAATTCTTGTTCTTTTTTCGAGGAAAGAGGAACTAACAAAAAAAAGAAGATTGAAATCAATCTTCTTTAGAAAAAGGAACAGATGACAGATTAGTACTCCAACTCATAATCAATTATAAATAAGGGTACATATATATTCAATGCGTTCTGAAATTTCTCAATATATTTATCCTATTTTTAAATTATAATATAAGTAATTCTTTTTATTATTATACACTGGTTCTCTCCTGTTGCAATTGCAGCCAATTTGATATACTATAAGTAAAATTGCCAGAAAGGTGATGAGATTATGAACCAACAACAAAATAATAGGGATCGAGACCAAGAAATGATGTTTTCTATACAAGGAGTCCCAACAAATAAAGCTAACATGAATCAATTACCAAAATGGATTGGAATTTTTGGCTATGGTGCTTTTACTTTTATGGCATTAAGCGGTTTAGCGATGCTTATTTTAAGTATTTTTAGAAGTTAAAAAATATCTCAATTATAATACAACTAGCATTTAAATACAAAAAAAGAAGAATCCATAATTCGCTGGATTCTTCTTTATTTATTTTTACTTGCTAATCCATTTGGAGATAATAGGATAATGAAAATCTTTCTCTTGTAATACATGTAAAATTCCTTTAAGGGGCCCGAAAGCTAATAAAATAGTTAGGATTATATAAATTGGGGCTGTCCACAATATCATGGACATATTACTCATGTTCATATCGGAATGGAACATAGAAAACATTAAAGTCCTCATTACAAAAGTATTCCAAATCAATACAATAATCCAAGTGAATAGCTGATAAACGGCTGTTTCAATAGCAATTATACGAAGTTTTTTTGATTTGAATATGAAATAAAAAATTAAGGGTATATAAAAAATTGTAATGCTAAAAAGAGTGAGAATGATGAAAGATAATAAAGTAATAATATGCATCATAAGTACTAGTTTTTTTTCCTGAGATAAATTCATTTAGACTCCTCCTATATGTAGGCTTGATTCTCTTTAAGTTAACGATAACCCATTATAACACATCATCTAATGTAACAAAAAATAATTATTTGTTAGTTTTTGTTACATTTTGTATTTAGAAATATGAAATATCCTAACTGATAAATTTGCTGTAACAAAATACTGTATCAAAATTAATTCTTAACATTACTAGTAAAACACCTTTTTGTTACACTGAAATCTCATACTGGAAATAAAATACAGCTTATGACCCGTTTTTACACGTATCTCGGCTGAACCCCTCATAGGTGTAAGATCTATGGGGCTTTTTTAATAAAGGAAATATTAAATTTTACGTACCGTGATATTTAATAAAAAGTAAAACACATAATCAATAGTCGACATTTATTTTCTTGCTTAATTAAGCCGCTTAATGGATTCGGTCGCGTCTATTTTGGATACTATCTTATGTGAAATGGAGATATTATTTTTATTTCGGATAGATTTCTTACGAAATCTATACCTAGAGACGTATTTAAATTTAAATGTGATACGATAATTGTATATATGCATTTAGATGGTAAAGGGGATGAGTGTTGATGAGGAATAATATGAAAATAAAGTTAGCTACGCTAGATGAAGTTAATCAAATAGAAATTTTATATCAAGAGCTTTTTTTAAAAATGTCAAAACTTCAGCCGGAATATATAAAGCCTGCAAAGCAAGATGTAGAGTTTATAAAGAAGACAATTAATGAAAAGGATTCGGATATATTAATAGCTGAAATTGATAACTGTATTATTGGTTTTTTACTTATTCAAGAACTAATCACACCATCCTATACGTGTTTGGTTGAACATAAATACGCTTTTATTACAGATATACTTGTTGGAAACAAATATCAACATCAAGGAATTGGTTCAGCTTTGTTATTCGAAGGGAAAAAATGGGCTAAAAATCGAAATTTAGATTACTTAGAGTTGAATGTCCTGTCTGAAAATACTGGTGCTATTGCTTTATATGAAAAGCAGAGATTTAGAGATGTGAGTCATACAATGCGCTATGAATTTTAATTTAATGACATAGATTACTATATGTTTGTTTTTTCCTGTTGCAGAATCCCTATGATAAGGATTCTTTTTCTATATAAAAATCACAAATAAAAAAGATAAGATCAGCGAACACAATCTTATCTTTAACACAAGGAGTAAACAAAAGGATAACCATCATATTTTTATTATAATTTAATTTTTGTTAATTTTGAATATTATAACTATAATTAACGAGTATATCTATATTGAGAAATTTATTACAAAATTAGTTATAAATGATTCAAAAACTTCAATGTAAACTTTTAGAAAAAAGTTTACTTCCAAATTAGAAAAGATTAGGTCCTCAATAGGCTTTACCCCAGCCATAAACCTTACAATCAAAAACAAAGGGTAATTCAACTATCAAACTCATATAAAATTTTAATCTTGTCTAAGCATCCATTAGGATATACAATTGATCATCTATTTTTCTTTACATAATCTCCAGATACAGTCCATATCAACTATAGATTCTTGTCTTATGCTAAATGTAATCAAAAAGCAAGTAGATAAAGATAATGACTAAAACATTAACTCTAGATACTTTTTTGATGAATATTACAAATAAACAGGAGGTAATGAAAAATGATTAAAACATTATTAGCAGGAGCATTTTTAAGTACAGGATTATTAGCGGGTGGTGCAATTGGTGCAGATGATGCGAAAACGGACAATTTAAAGTCAAATGAAAATTTAAATCAAGTAATTACACAGAGTGCAGATGGAACAACGTCTTCCTCACAAAACTTTGATTTACCTAAAGATGCAGTGCCAGCATCTAAAGGAGATGTAAAAACTGTTGAAAAATCAGAAGGTACAGGTACAGATTCTCAAGAAGGAAAAATGGTACCAACAAATGAAGAAAATTAAATAATATATAGTTATAACGAAGAGCATCCAAAAAGAGGTGCTCTTTTTATATTATAGGGATCAACTAGTTTTACACAACATAGAGCTGTAGGAGGAATTGAGGATTAGAACATGGGGTACGGTTTCTTCAAATCATGGTGTTTAGAGCAATAGTTTTGGTGGTAACGTTACAATACAAACATTTTGTTAGAGATTTTTTTAATTTACATAGACTCTAGATAGACTACATATCAACTTCAGATACTTGTTTTATGATACAAGTAATCAAACAAAAGGAGGGCAATACAAAATGATTAAAACAGTATCAATAGGCACTCTTTTAAGTACAGGAGATTATTAACAGGTGGAGAAAATGCTGAAGATGTACAGACAGATAAGCATATTCCATATGAACAAAATGAATTGCAGTAAATTCTAGAAAAGTACGATTCGAAGAAATTTGAGTTATAAAAAGAAAATGGATAAATATAGTAAAAATAGATAAATTGACAAGAGAAAAGCACTTTGTGTATATCACAGGTGCTTTTTATTTTTATTTTGATCTAGGATTTAAATTAAACTTTTATACTAAAATATATATAGGAAAAGTTGGAAGTTCATTGTACAAAATTATTTATGGAATATTAATTTTAATTTATACTTTGTATTCATTTTTTGTAAGTGATGGAAGTGAAGTAAGGTTTATTATGGTGTTAACTATAGTACTTATTTTTTCTGTGGTTTTAGAAAAAAGGATTGATTAAAGGTCGTTTTTTTAAAGATATCTAATGTAAATTATTATTCAGTAGTTTACTTTCATAATATTGATTTTTATACGTGTTTGGTAAAGAAGATACAATGAATTACTAATAAAAAGTATAACGAAATCTAGTTCGGTATAGTAAAGTGCAAATGAAGATGCCCTCTTTGCTATCTCCCCAAAAAAGAGCCATTGCTGACAATTTTATAGACTGTATTTTCAGAAACATTACAAGCGTGTAAGTAAAATGAAAGGAAATTCAATATGAGAAAAAAATCTTACTACTATAATGAATAACAGAAACACTCATGAAAAAATGTGGTGCGAATCTAGGTGATTTTTATGTCTTTTCATTAAGGTTTTGTCGCAGGAGCAGTACTGTATTAAAATTCAATTAAAAAATTTGATGAAGTTATCACCTTTAGAAAAGATGATTCCGTTAAGTATACATCAATTAGAGAGAACCACATAGATACCGGTATAATTCTGGATTAATATTTACTAGAGGTAACGATACATCGTTATTTTTATCTAGAATATTATTTAAACTACTCAACACGTAACCTAATGGACTGTTAGAGATAGGCGATTTCTGAGAACACCGATGTATCCACCAGTTATCTTAGCAGGCTCTACCTATAGTCCCTGCGGTGAGAACATAAGTATTTTGTACGTTGATTTACCCCAATTTCTACTTTAGCTTGCTTGTCACAACTTTGACAAGCGTGGAGCGATAGAACGTTGAAGAATGATTTGTACCAGTATATAGTGGCGAACAGATTGACTTAGGACAACCGACATTCATCTTCAACCTAAAATTAGTGTTGCACACCCTCACATTTTTGAGGAAGGAGTCTTCTGTCGGAAAAAAATAAAAAACACAGAGGTGTAAAATGAACATTATTTCCGAACGATTCGTTAGTTTTGCAATTCCTACGATACAACTCACATTTTTGTTCCTTCTCATACTTATTTTTAGCTATTTTTTAGTATACAAAAAGGTATGTAAAGGTGAAAAAAAGTTTACCGTACAACAAATTATATTATTGATATTAATAATAGGATATTATTCTCTTGCATTATCAGCTACTTCATTTGGTCGTTCAGATGATATGGTTTTTGCAAGAACGTTTGATTTCGATGTACTTAGTGTTTATAAAAAAGCGTGGAATAACTTTTCGTTTTCTTCTTTTTTCCATATTATTTTAAATATAGGTATGCTGTTTCCGTTAGGAATTTTATTCCCTTTATTTAGTAAGGTTTTTCAAAAAACAAAATGGATGTTAATTATCTCAATTATAGCAAGTTTATTGATTGAAATTCTTGAATTTACACTGCAACGCGGAAGTATGGAACTAGCAGATTTACTTCATAATACTTTAGGCATGATGCTAGGATATTCTGTGTTAAACATAGTTCTTATATTGTTGAAAAAAAATGAAACAGATACAAAAATAATCAAATATTTATACCTTCCCATTACAGTAAGTTTCGTCGCACTCGGAATAATAATTTCGTATCAAATGAAGGAATTTGGAAATATGCCTATTGATCCCATTACAAAAATTGATATGTCTCAAGTTACTATAAAAACATCAATAGAGTTACAAGACGAAGGGAAAAAAATGCCTGTTTACAAAGATTACGGTACAAAAAAATCAAATGTTCGAGATGTTGAAACTCTGTCTCCAAAGGAAGCATTTCAAAAACTGAAACAAGGAGAATTTGATCCTATAGGATCTTTCAAAGCAGGTGATACCTTATTCATTACAAAATATAATATAGATTACTACACTGATACAAAAGGTTTCTCTCAACCTATATATGTTTTTGAAGTACATTTAAATGATAATGACGAAGATAGTTGGTCTCAACCTATTTCCGCAAGAAAATAACGTAAATTTGGTTCTGCTGCAAATTTTTTAAGAAATAAACAGAGACATGAATGTATGATGAAATATTATGAAGAGGCTACTAGTACTGACTATAATTCATGATACATCGAAAAGGCGGAGTCCGTTTGAAGACTTCGCTTTTGTTTGTATAGTACATGCACAGGAGATAAGAGGGTCATCAATCAACTCTCATACTTAATGTGTAAAATTGGAGGGGATTTTTCAAATGAAAATAGTAAAAGTAAAAGATCTTGGTAAAGAATATACAGGAAAGGTTTCACATACAGCACTTTAAAATATTAATTTAATAATTACAGAGGGGGGATTTGTTAGGATTATGGGCCCTTCGAGTAGTGGAAAAACAACATTATTGAATATGGTTTCTACTATTGACTCGCCAACAACAGGCAGTGTATTCATTCATAATAAAAATACGTATCAACTCTCACCCAATGATTTGGCCTTATTTCACATACAGGAATTAGGATTCGTTTTTTAATCCTTTAATTTGTTCCATACATTAACAGTAAAAGAGAATAGGGTTCTTCCGCTCGTATTAGATGGCATAAATGTGAAAAGAATAAATAAACGAGTAGAATCTATTTCAAAAAAATTAGGAATCAGTGAAAATTTAAATAAACGAACATATGGAATTTATGATGGACAAGCATAGCAAATAGAGATTGTCCGTGCACTCATTCATTCTCCTAAATTGGTTCTTGCCGATGAGCCAAGAGGAAACTTAGATTCTAAAGCTTCTCAAGATGTAATGGAGTTAGTAACACAATTAATAAAGAGGAAATGATGTTAGTAACGAACGATTCAGTTGCTGTAAGTTACTGTGACCGCATAATTTTTATTAAAGATGGCCAGTTATTCAATGAAGTTAATTGCAAAGACGATCGTTCATTATTCTATAAAAAAATTATGGATAGTCTTTCTATGTTAGGGGGGAATAAACATGACTTTTCGACAACTTGCACTCAATAATGTTTTACGGAATAAACGAATATATCTAGGTCATTTTTTTAGTAGTACATTTGCGGTATTGATTTTTTTCACTTATGGGCTACTTGTCTTTCATCCGAACCTACAAGGTGAACTAACTCATGTAAGTACCATCATGAGTACATTTGGGAAAATAGGATTTCATGTATCGTATTACTTAATATTTGTTTTTTCTTTCTTATTTATTTTCTATTCTGTTAGTGCATTTCTAAAAAATAGAAAAAAAGAGTTTGGATTATTAATGTTACACGGAATGTCTCATCAACAGCTTCATCGATTAATTTTTTTCGAAAATATGTTGATTGGAATCCCTTCTATAGTAGTAGGAATCGGATTAGGAATGGTTTTTTCTAAATTGTTTTTACTGGTTAGTGGGTCTTTATTAGGCGTAGAGCAAACGTTAGCATTTTACTTTCCATTCAAGGCAATAGTAGTAACAGCAATGTCCTTTTTGGTTTTATTTCTACTTATTTCTTTGTTTACATCAAAAATGGTGAAAATGAATGAACTTGTAGAACTCATAAAATCAGATGAAAAACCAAAAACTGAGCCAATAGTGTCTGTTTATATATCCTTGTTGGTACTTATTTTATTGGGAGCGGGTTACTCATGTGTTCACCACAGTATCGCTGCGGTGGATTACATGCGTTTAAATCAATTATTCCTACTCGTAGGTGTAGGAGTCGTATTCATTGTATGTGGGACCTATTTTTTCTTTACACAATTGTGTGTATATGTATTATCTGCTTTAAAAAATAGAGAAACTACATTTTTTAAAAGAACCAATCTCCTTGTTATTTCAGAATTAATGTATCGCATGAAAGATAATGCGAGAACGTTTTTTATCGTTTCAATTATATCTGCAGTATCTTTTACAGCAATTGGAGTTTGTACGGCTATCGCAAATCCTGAATTGGCAACACATGAGACCCCATATGCATTTACCTATCGATCGGATAAGGGGAATATACAAGAAAAAGTGCATATTGATGAGATAAAAAAGCAATTAAAAGAATCTGGATTTTCTTATAAACTTGTAGCAACAAAATTTATAAGGGCACAAAGTGGGCCGGCTTTAATTAATCTTTCTACGTATAATGAATACGCTAAAAAATTAGGGTATGAAATAGAGAAATTACCAAATGAAAATGAAAGTATCGTTATACGATCAGAGAAAAACCACAAATATGCTGAGAATCTAGAACCTTTTGAATTAAGGCATGGTGAACTAGAAGTACCACTTGCTGTTCAAAAAACAGTTTATATCCCAGAATTTACGGGCACGTTTGTTAAACCTGTTATTGTCTCTGATGCTGTTTACAGCAAAGTCCTAAATATACAAGAAGAAAGTATACTCCGGGATTACACTATATACGGTTTTATCGTTAAAAATTGGTCTGAAACAAGTGGGATTTCTACAAACCTTATGAAGTTCATTGGTACGAATCAAGAGGATTATTATGCCTTTTCATCTTTGTATTTAAAATGGATTGAATTGAAACAACAAAACGGATCACTTTCTATTTCAAGTGTAATGGTGGGAATAGTATTTTTTGTGTTTACACTTAGCTTTTTGTATTTCCGTCTATTTACTGATTTAGAACGTGATCAAGAGCAATATCAAATGATTTCAAAATTAGGATTAAGCCAAAGTGAGTTAAAACAAATCGTAACAAGACAAATGATATTACTATTTTTCTTACCGATTGTAGTGGCTATGGTTCATAGCAGTTTTGCGTTTCTAACGTTTCATCAATTAGGACAAACAGTAAGTAAGGAAATGTCTGTTCTACAAAGCTCAATTGTTGTATTAGTAATCTTTATTTGTATACAAGTGATTTACTTCCTTATTATTAGACATCACTATTTAAAACGCATATGTACAAAAATGTATTCATAAAAAAGATAGGCAAAAAATTAAATGTGCATACTCAATCACTAATTATGGTTGGCTATGCACATTTAGAATGTTAAAAATATACCAAGGTTAATATGTATTTGTTCCGATTTATTTTGATCTTCTTGGCTTAATCAATTGTCAGTAGCTTAAAAAAGGAATCATGGTCTTCCCCCTTTAGATAGCCCTAATGGGTATAAAATTCATAAGTATTTTAGTTTATATGTAAAATGGATATTGTATTTAATGAAGCGCCCTGTAAACAAGGTGCTTTTTCAATTTTATCCTACTCCCCCAATTGGAGAATCAACATACTATTTTAAGTAAAGAAAAAAGATGGATATCATCTCTATAACGTTTATTAATTTAGAAACAATAAATATACACTTTAAAGGACACTTATTGCATTTTAGGGGGGATATAAGATATCATTTTTTTAAATAAAACATAAAACGCTAAACGAACTATAAAAATTACACCTAAATTAAAGGAGAGTACGAAATGAATACAATCATGATTGTAGAAGATGATATGAAAATTGCTGAATTACTGGGAACTCATATAAAAAAATATGGATACCAAAGTATTATTATAGAGGATTTTGAAAATATCTTAGAAATATTTCAAGAGATAAAACCAGATGTAGTGCTATTAGATATAAATTTACCGAATTTTGATGGTTATTATTGGTGTCGCCAAATACGAGCTATTTCTACTTGTCCAATTGTATTTCTATCTGCAAGAAGTGGAGAGATGGATCAAGTTATGGCTTTAGAAAATGGTGGTGATGATTATATTACAAAACCTTTTTATTATGAAGTTGTAATGTCTAAAATCCGTAGTCAACTAAGGAGAGCATACGGTGAATATGCTCCAAAAGTAAAAGAACGAATAGTTGAGCGATCAGGGTTATCCCTGTTCCCAGAAAGAATGGAACTTCAACTAGATGAAAAGATAATTTTACTAACTAAAAAAGAAACAACTTTATTGGAAATATTGATAACAAAGTCTCCACTCCTTGTAAAACGTGAAGTGATTTTAGAACAACTATGGGATAGTTCATATATAGACGAGAATACATTGAGTGTAAATATAGGTAGAATTAGAAGGAAATTGCAAGATTTAGGTATTGAAAACGCACTTGAGACAGTTCGTGGTGCTGGATATCGTTTGCATGCTACTTGGGAGAGGGAAGGAAAGGAATAATGAAATTATTTTTAAAAGAACATATTCCACTCATTTGTTATACATTTGCCCAATTGCTTATCATCCTTTTTATATATTGGTTTGATGGTTATCCACATATTTTGACAGCATTATATTCTGTATTTTTGGGTGTTTTTTTATTAATAGGTTATCTAATATATCGTTATTATAGTCACCGTTCATTCTACAAGCGTCTATCAACACCAATGGAAGCTTTAAATGAGTCAATAAAAGATAGTGATTTGACTCCCTTATCAATGGCCTTAGAAACATTACTACAAGCTCAATATCAATATTATCAAAACCAATTAAAAAAATGGGAACGAAAACAACAAGAACAAATGACTTTTATGAATCAATGGGCTCATCAAATGAAAACACCTCTTTCTGTTATTGAGTTAATTACACAAGATGCAGATGACTCTCGATTTGACAGTATTAATGAAGAAACGGAAAGAATCAAAAAAGGATTAGAAATGGTTTTATATGTTGCTCGTTTAGAAACATTTGAACAGGATTTTCATGTGGACAGATTGCAGTTATTGGAAATGATTGATTCTGCTATTCATGAAAATAAACGTCTATTTATACGTAGTTATGTATATCCAGAGGTAAAAGTAGATCCGAATCTTATTGTAGAAACAGATAAGAAATGGTTTCGATTTATACTCAATCAAGTACTGTCAAATGCAATTAAATATTCATCAAGTAAGCAAGAAAAAGTAATAGTATCGGCGTGTTCAAAAGGACGAGCAATTGTTTTGGAAGTAAAAGATCATGGGGTTGGTATTCCTTCTGCTGATTTACCACGTGTTTTCAACCCATTTTATACTGGAGAAAATGGTAGGAAATTTAAAGAGTCTACGGGAATGGGATTATATCTTGTTAAAGAAGTATGTGAAAAATTAAATCATAGGATTGAGCTAGAATCTGAAGTAGGTAAGGGAACAAAAGTTAGAATCATATTCCCGTATGCATCTCGTTAACCGATGAAAGGTATACTTTTCATCGGTTTTTCTTTTGAATCTTACAAACTTGTTAGATAACTGTTAGGGAAATCGATATGAGACATACTATATATAGGTTACACTTCATGTATCGAAAAGAGAAATGGAAGGTGAAATACTTGTGGAGATACTACATGTTTCAGATTTAGGGAAGGTTTATCCTGGGAAAATTTCTTATACAGCATTATCCCATATTGATTTAAAAATAAACAAAGGTGAATTTGTAGGAATTATGGGACCATCTGGGAGTGGTAAAACAACGCTATTAAATATGGTGTCTACTATAGATGCTCCAACATCAGGAGAAGTATTAATTCATGGAGAAAATCCATATCTGTTATCTCCAAATCAGCTGTCTTTATTTCGAAGACGAGAATTAGGGTTTGTTTTTCAATCATTTAATCTCCTTAATACATTGACAGTGAAAGAAAATATTGTTCTTCCACTTACGCTTGATGGTGTCAGTCCTAAAGAAATGGAAGGGAAAGTAGAAGCTATTGCTAAAAAACTAGGGATAACTGAAATATTAGATAAACGTACGTATGAAATTTCTGGTGGGCAGGCACAAAGAACTGCAATCGCACGTGCTACTATTCATAATCCGAAATTATTACTTGCAGATGAGCCTACAGGAAATCTGGATTCAAAATCTGCTAGTGATGTGATGGAATTATTGACAAAGCTTAATAAAGAAAATAGCACAACGATGATGTTAGTGACACATGATGCAATGGCTGCAAGTTATTGTGATCGAATTGTGTTTATCAAAGATGGACAGTTATACAATGAGATTTATTGTGGAGATAATCGCAAAGTATTCTATCAAAAAATTCTAGAGGTTTTAGCATTATTAGGAGGAAATGCAAATGACTTTTCGACAGTTCGCATTTAATAACGTTATTCGTAGTAAAAGAACATATTTGGCTCATTTTTTAAGTAGTACGTTTGCTATTATGATTTTCTTTACTTATGCATTACTTGCATTTCATCCTAATTTACAAGGCGATCTTGCTGCCAGCAGTGTAACAATCAATACATTCGCAAAGTCAGGATTACAGATATCGCAGGGGTTAATATTTTTCTTCTCATTCTTTTTTATCCTATATTCTGTAAGTGCATTTTTAAAAACAAGAAAAAAAGATTTTGGAATTTTAATGCTACATGGGATGTCACGTTCACAATTGAACAAATTAGTATTTATTGAAAATATAATAATTGGTATCGTTTCGATTTTAACAGGAATTACAATTGGAATGGCGTTCTCTAAGTTTATCTTAATTATGAGTAACCATTTGTTAATGATTGATAAAGGACTTCCATTTTACATGCCATTTAAAGCAATTGGAATAACATTTGGAGCTTTCTTCTTATTATTTTTATTTATTTCACTTTTCACTTCTCGGCTAGTAAATGTAGAGCAATTAGTAGAATTAATAAAAGCAGAAGAAAAGCCAAAACCTGAACCCAAAGCATCCCTTTGGTTATCTTTGTTCGCACTAATTTGTATGGGATTAGGATATACTGCTGTTTTCCATAGTGTTAACGCAATTCATTACAAGGATGTGAAATATGTATTATTCATGATGGCGATAGGGGTGAGCTTTGTTGTACTTGGAACGTACTTCTTATTTACACAGCTCAGTGTGTATGTGTTACGTGCATTAAAGAAAAGGGAAAATATTTTCTTTAAGAAAACAAACATACTCACCATTTCAGATTTAGTGTATCAATTAAAAGATAATGCAAAAATGTTTTTTATGGTCACTATTATATCTGCCGTTGCCTTCACCGCAGTGGGGACTTGTATGGGATTAGGTAACTCTTCTATGGCTGAATCGAATAGTCCCTTTGCATTTTCTTATAAATCTTATAATAATCCTTTAGAAAAAGAGCATCTAAAAAAAATAGAAAGCGAACTCAATAATGGTAGGTTTAAATTCAAGCAAGTAGCTTATTCAACAAAACAAAGTCGAGATACTCTCTATAACAATAATATATTATCAACCGTTATAAAATTAAGTGATTATAATAAGTTAGCTAAGGCATTTGGTTTTGAAAAAGAAAGCTTAAAAAATGAAAATGATAGTCTTGTCATACCTTCAAGAAAAGTTGTTAATACAAAATCGAATCAAAATAACTTTCAATTGTTGTATAGAGATATGAAAATAGATATGCATGTAAATAAAATACTTACTCCGAAAGAATTACAAGATACAATGGTAACGATAATTATTGTACCAGACGCCGTATATAATCAAATGATAGCAGATCCAGAGAATCACTATTTTGAAACCACTATCAATGGTTTCATTGTGAAAGATTGGGAGAAAACAAAAAAAGTTGCGGAAAATCTTTTAGCTGCTTTTCAGAAAGATAATACAAGTAAAATTGAGGATATAGTAGACAACGGAAAATATACATTTTCGACTTTAATTCTTAAATGGATAGTAATGAAGCAAAGTTTTGGACTTGCATCTATCATGAGTGTATTAATAGGCATTGTTTTCTTTACGTTTGCTGCAAGCTTTTTATATTTCCGATTATACACAGACTTAGAACGAAATCAGCAGCAATATAAAATGATAGCAAAAGTTGGTTTAAGTAAACTCGAATTAAAGAAAATTGTGTCACGTCAACTTGTATTACTATTCTTTTTACCCATTGTAATAGCAATTACACATAGTGTCGTAGCCTTTATGGCTTTGCAAAAGTTAGCTAATTTTTCAGTCTTGGGTAGTTCCATTATAGTATTAGTTTGTTTCTTAGTTTTACAAATTATATACTTTTACTTTGTTCGTACTCAATATTTGAAGAAAATGTATAAAACAATCATTTAATTCAATTTAAAAAAATAAAATAAGGAGAATATAGGATGAAAAAAAGACTTGGGTTATTAATAGTAGCTGGTATTTCAATTACCGCGTTAGGAGCATATTCATTATTTGGTACAAAAGACTCTCCAGCAAATGGAATTTCAATAGAAGTAGGAAAGATAAACGAACAAACAAACAAGAAACTCTATAATAGACTTGTACAAAGATATAACAACCTCGCAAGACTTATATGAATTAAAAGAAGGGACGGTAGATAATAACAAGCTCAACATAAAGCTCCCGACACAGTTTGGGGATTCTATGGATACTGCTACTAGTAATTTACTATTTATTAGTAGAACAACTGCTGAAAAAATGAATAAAAAGGGACTTATACGTGAAAGGGATAATAACAATGGGCTCCTATCTTCAGACCCTCTTGATTCGTTACCAAAAATAGAAAAAGATGAAACTATCATATTTGCAAATAAAGAATATAAAGACTTGAAAGAACTAACATTTGATCAGAAAAAAATGAATGTTCAATATAAAGGGGATGTATGGCTATCTCCGCATCGTGGTGGATCCAACGAAATCCTATTAATTGTAGATGATACATTATTTAAAGAAATAGATGGGAAAGAAAAAACTAGACAGATTCTATCTTTTAATAAATCTTTTGGGAATCTTAATTTAGTCAATCAAGGGAAAGCACCAGAATTAAGAAAGGAAAGAGATAAAGTAAATACGGCTTTAGGCACTGAGGACAAGAGAGCTATCGATTTCATAAATATTACAAAAAAATAAAAAACTGTAGAAAAAAGTTTAGAACATATTAATTATCTTTGAAAAAATCATTTATTGATCTTTCAAAGATGATTATTTTTAAGGACACAAATAAGTTGACCTGATTTTTTAGTCATAATAAAAAATTTAATACTTACCAAGTGCGCCCACAGACTGAATTAGAAATGAAAAAATTGATTGGAATGATTTATGTTGATTGTGATAATGAAGATAATGGATTAATAAAACGATACAAAAAAGATTCGTTTCATTGGTATAAGTATATAATTCAAACAAATGGCGAAATTATTGTTTGATAAAAAACATTTTAGACTATTAGGGGTACGGAAAAGATTCTGCCTATAAAGTAAAATTATATACAAAAACAGTTAAGAAGACCGTATAGTTATATTTTTAGAGGAAGCATCCGTAGCGGATGCTTTTTTCTTTGTTATGTAAATTTTATATAATAAATAAGAAATTACAAAGTGGACAATTGAACCATCCGAGTTAGGTGATTAGTTATAACTGTCTGGAGGTATTTGTACCAGAATATAATGTGTTAATATTTTGACATTTTTTGTGTGTTATGCTTTTTATTTATAATAAATGTATTAAAATCTTTTTTTCTCATACGTTTATTGAGTTATTCATCTTATTAAGTGAATTAAAATATATCCATTTCCTTATATAAATGAGTATTTTTATGTTAGATTGTGTAAATATGTGTAAATAGATAATATGAATATATAAGTAATATCTATTACTTGTATATTCATATTTTAAGTATCTAAAAATATAGCGGAGGGATAGTATGAAAAGGGGACAGAAACGAAAAACACAAAATTTAGTGATAGTAAATGCCGCATTATCTATGTTTGCTACTGGAATAACGCCCTCATTAGAAATTTTTGCGGAAGAACAAGCGCAGCAACAGAAAGTGTATGAAGCTGTTCAAAATCATCAAGGAAATGGTGACTCGAATTGGATATTTGCTTTATCGTTATGGAAACCGCTTATTTTGAATTTTTAAGTTGATGGCATGGGAATTATTTTATATAAAGGAGAGTCATGCAGCAGTCAAAATCAAAAACAAAAAAGGGGGAAATTATTTTGAAAAAGATTTCATCTTTATTACTAACTATGCCTATTATTTTAGGAAGTATTGCTACGATTCCTTATACAAAGGTTTCAGCTGAAACAATGTCATTTAATCAAGAAGCATTTACTCTAGAAACATTGAACCAACAGACAGATCAAGCTATTGCAAATGGTAATTTTGAAGCTCATTTGAATAATCTCACAGCATATTTGAATGGAAATGTTGAGGGTATGACTGAAGAGAATTTGAAAAAGAAGCTTGCAGACCCAGCATTTGCAGCAGCTTTGGCTCAGTGGCAATTCATATTACAAACAGGTGCTGAAACAATGGCTACATTTGCTAAAAAAGATGCTGACCATCAGAAATTTCTTGGGTGGGCTATGAAAAATACAGATGTGATGAATACCTATCTTGAAGGTGGTAGTCCATCTGGAAAAAATCCTGTAAATGCACTTGAGATATGGAATACAATCTGGAATGCGGATGCAAATTCTCACGAAGGATTGTATTTAAAACTGGCGATAGCTACATCGTTAGCTCATGCTGAACCTATAAAATATTGGACAAACAATCAACCTATTAATCCATTAACAAGGTACCAACATTATAAATCAGCAGATCAAAATAATGAGTTACTTCCTTGCTTTAGAACATATGATGTTTGGCATTTAAGGTTAGTAGTGAATAATTGGTCACCAGAAGAAGATTTAACTTGGGCAAGGAATATGATTAATACGGAACATCCAGAACTTAAAAATCAAGATAAGGTAGGGGAAAGTGCATATTTGATTAATTATGTAACTCATAACAAAGATGGAGTTAGCATTCACGCTGGAAATGATGCATTCTATGGTTTAGGTTGGAATCTTTCTTCCATTTATAGATTTGGCGGGGTATGTGGTAATATTTCGAAGTTTGGTACGCAAGTAAGCCAAGCATTTGGAGTAGCAGCTATGCCTGTTGGACAACCTGGACATTGTGCACTTATATGGAATAACAAGCCATCTTCTTGGAATTTAGGAAATGATATATCTGGATGGAGTCAGTCGAGCCGTCATGATGCAACTGTTATTCCTTGGTCAGATAATAGCCCGACAAATCAAGTGCCGTATATGCTACTATTTGAAAATGCTGAACGTGACCCAGTAAAACTAGATCAATCAGAGCGATTACGCTGGTTAGCGAAAGCGATGACTTCAAAAGATAATAAAATTGCAATTTATAAAATATCCACCAATATTTTACCAATCAATTTTTTAGTATGGGAAGACTACGTTTCTCTTATGTTACAAAATCCAAATGTAACAGATGCTGAGTGGAAAGCATTAAATAACAATATCATTTCTGTTTTTGCAAATGAACCGCGACCGATGATGGATCTTCTTAATCAAATAAAAAACCATGTACCAAATACAGATGATATCTTAGAGGGAGATCAATTTGCATGGTCACTGAAAGGGATTGGAGATTTTGAATTTGCGAAAGTAAATTTAATTAAATCAACAGAAGAAATGCAAATTAATCTAAAATCAGGTGTACCACATAACTACTTTGATAGTACATATGCAAGTATTAAAGTGCAAAACACATCAGGTAAAGTGGTCTATAACAAAGAGATTTATGGGAATAAACAGCAAAATGCTGAAACTCAAAAAGTTCCAGTAAAGATCGGCGATTTTATTGAGTTTACACATTTAGAAGGTAGAGAGAGGGCAACATTAATAAATTTAAATAACAATAAACGTGAAAACTTTGATAAAAAAGCAATGTATGAAGTTACAAAAGATGGCCTGAAAAAAGTAAATCAAATTGTTAATCCGAAACCAGATACAGAAGCTCCAACACAACCACAAGGATTATATGCAAGCAACGTTGCTTCTAACAGTGTAGAGCTAAAATGGAACCCTTCTACAGATAATGTAGGTGTAAAAGAATATCAGGTACTACGCGATGGACAATTGATTCAAACGGTACAAGGAACGACATTTACTGATCAAAACTTAACAGCTAATAAGGAATATAAATATGCAGTGAAGGCTGTAGATGCAGCTGGAAATACATCAATTCAAAGTAACATTCTTCTGTTAAAAACAAAAGATCAAAATGTATCTTATGAAAAATGGAATCCGAAGAAGGCATATACAAAGGGAGATAAAGTAGAACATCAAGGGAAAGTGTATGAAGCGGTTCAAAATCATCAAGGAAATGGTGACCCAAATTGGATATTCGCTTTGGCATTATGGAATCCACTAACATAAGGGTCTGATGTATATTGAAACTACGCCAAAATGTTTATGGTAATTATGGAGTTTCCCCTTATGCCCATCAAGCTAAGATTTTTAATTATCCCCAAAACGAAAAATTTATCTCTCTACAGTTATTTATGATAAATTAATGGAATTTCTTTTTTTCAACAGATCATTAATTTTTAAAAATTATATTCAAAGGTTAGGATTTCACAATAACTTTTATGAACTATTAATACTTCATAAAAGTTATTGTGAATTTTGTGAATGAGTGTTTTTGGCTGTCTACTTTAATAAATCCATGATGAGCTTCGATAATTGATTGTGCTAGTGCTAAGCCAATTCCAATGGACCATTCTTTATTAGAATTTTTTGTTTTGTAAAATCTATCGAATATATATGGAAAATCTTCTGATGCAAAAATAAAGTAAAAGAGAATAAAGCATATATATTCCTAACGGAATCATATCTTATGCTACAAGTCCAAACAATTGATGGAAGAATTCTTTCTGATTTTGGATAGACTGGTTCCGTAAATTAATCTGTTCTTTTTTAATCATATGCATGGCTTCTACTCCAGAAAGAATGTATATAGCTGTGTCAAAAGATTTGAGTCTCAACATAGAAAGGATACGCTTCTTTATAAAGCGATGATCTTGTTCTACCATATTATTTAAGTACTTTTGTTGTCTAAGTTGCATACCATTAGGTATGCTTTTTTCTTTTTTTAACTGTTCAATTGCTATAGGATAAGTAGGATTCTTATCGACTGTTATCACACGTGGCTTTGAAACATGAAAAAAACGCAAAACTTTCTTGAAAAAGTGTTTTGCAGCCTTTTGGTCTCTTGCTTTGCTTAGACAAAAATCGATTGTGTTTCCTTTCGAATCAACAGCACGGTACAGCTATTATCCTTTAACTTTTATATATGTTTCATCAACTTTCCAAGAATTATTGGTTTGCTTCAGGTGATGACGAATTCGTTTGTCCAATTCAGGGCCATACTATGAACCCAACGCATAATCATGGTATGAGAAATGATAGCGTCTTTTTTCTTATCTTTCTATGCAATCATAAACCATTTATCTCGAAAAAGTGAGTGGGGAAGAGAACGAATGAAAATCATAACGCGTCAGCTTATTTCAATGATTTTCTCGTCTTTAATTAAATTAGTCTTTATATCTATTCATAGTGTGTACTTTATAATGTCCATTGGCGTTAATTACAACGGTAATATAAAAAATAAACAAGGGAACAAATAAAACTTGTGTCATGTCTATATATTGAAACCATAATAAAAGTGAGGGGAGTTTTATGTTTATTCAAATAAGTTCGAGGTGTGGAAATGGAACAAAAGTTTATTGGAAAATGTAATCATGATGAGCTTGACTATGTTATAAAAGATTATTGGCAAGATGTATGGAATTATTCATTTATTATTACGAAAGATCCACACTTATCAGATGACATCACACAAGATGTCTTTATAAAGGTTTTTAAACATTGGCACTTGTTTCGAAAGGAGTCATCTATTAAAACGTGGATATTAAAAATCACAAGAAATACGGCAATAAACTATTTAAAATCCTCTTATTTTAAAAGGATATTTTTAGTGGGATTTTTTAGTGACGATAAACAATCTCCATCGGCAGAACAAGAATTTTTTAAGCAAGAGGAAATGAATGAAGTGTGGGATGTAGTATTAAAACTACCTAAAAAACACCGTGAAATACTAATATTGGACGCGAAATATGAATTATCTTATGAAGAAATGGCTGAAACATTAGGTGTATCAATTGGAACAGTCAAATCTAGATTAAGCCGAGCGAGAAGTAAAGTTTCAAAATTAATAGGGGAGGGTAGAAGTGATGAACAGTAAAAATAATCCTGACTGGTATAGTAAAATAAAAAACGGCCCAATGGAGCATCGGAAAGATGAAGAAGAATTTATTTATAAAATAAAGCAATCGATATATCAAAATAGTGAAGTGGATTCTGTAACAAATAAGAGACCATTTCGTAAAAAAGCATTGCCTGTTGTAGTTGTGGTGGTTTGTACAATGTTATTTTTTATTGTTCAACAACCTTGGCCGGATGATAATAAATCACCGGTACAAAGTAGTACTCAAATTAAGCCTAAAACAAAAGATGAATCTGCTCAAGATCCATCATTAAAACAATTTATGAATGATTTATATCAAAGCACAAATTCAAAAAATGAAAATGATTTGTATAGAGCATTAAATGATGAAGTTCTATTTAAAGGGAAGAGTTATAAGAAGGATGAATTGAAGTTTGATGAAGAGATTTTTCATGAGTTGCAAGTCGCCCTTGCAATGGGGGGAGAATTTGTAAATGATAAGAAGAAAGTTTACAAAGTGCCAAGTGGAATGACAGAAAGTAATCAATCAAAGCAAGAACACTTTATATATGCAACTGTTACTGGAAACAAAACGAAAATTTTAGCTGAACCAAAACGAGAATCCAAAGTTTTATATGAAGTATCTAATGAAATGGTAAAAGCTTGGATCCCGGAAAAAGTGCAGAATGATGGATATATAAAAATATCGACATTTAACGGTAATACTGGGTATGTACAAAAAGAGTATGTTTTAACGGATATTAAATATTCATTTGTCTTCGAAAAGAATCATGAGGATATATGGAAAATAATAAATATAGATTCTATATGGTAAAAGAGGAAGGTTCATTTTAATGAACTTTCCTCTTTGTTTTTATTTTTTTATTGAAGTGTATGCCAGAACTCTAAAACTTCTGCTGTAACAAGAGCAGCGATGTTTTTTTCTGAATTACTACCGGGAATAACGACAGAAATGGCGATTTGTGGATCTTCGGTAGGAGCATATGAAATGAAAAGAGAATGATCTATCATTCTTTCTTGCTCATTGGGAGAACCTGTACTACCCGTTTTACCTGCGACATGAAAAGGTAAATTTTTAATCTCTTCTATATTTTGACTCATTCCACCTTGCACGACACGCCAAAATTCCATAGGATAACGGTTTGAACTTTCTAAAATTGGTTTAAACTTTTTTGTTTCCTTACCGTCTTGACCAAAAGTAGCGCCTACAATTTGAGGTTTATATTTATCACCTTTACTTGCCAAAGTTGCTGCATATTGAGCGAGTTGAAGAGGAGTATGCACTTCATTTCCTCCCCAAGAAGCATTTAATAAAGCAGAAATCCCATTTTCAAATTTATTAGATGGATGCAATTCATATTGTCCGTCTTCTTCAAAGGGTAAATCAATCCCGGTTTTAGAACGTAGGCCAAATTGCATTAAATAATCTGTCCATATATGTGCCACTTTTTCTATATTTCCATTATTTTGGTTAAATAAGGGCAGAGCTACTTTTGCTGTCATGAATGTGTTAGATGAATTAATGATAGCCTGTCTCGGTGTAATTTCACCTGTTGGCGTTCCAGGTGCATTCGTAATGTTATTTTGATTATCATACTTAAAATTACCTTTATCTAAATAAGTATCTTCAGGTTGAAAAAGCTTTTCGTTTAATCCAATCAAAATAGTAAGTGGCTTTATAGTCGAAGCCATATTTACATAAGATTGACCATACTTTAATTTTCGAATTGCCTTATTTTGCGAAAGTGATTTAAAGTTTTCATTTTTAGATGATACATGTGTATTTGGATTAAATACTGCCGAGTTGGCCATGGTTAAAATTGCGCCAGTTTTTACATCGGTGACTACAACATAACCCGCTTTAGCATCAGGTGTTTTCTTAATTTGCGATCTTAATGCTTCTTCTGCTTTTTGCTGCAATTTAGAGTCTAAGGCTAGCCGGACATCTTTTCCTTTTTGTACATTTTGAATGTTCCAGAAGAACTTTTTATTACCAATCCTAAAAATAAGAGTTTTTCCTGGTTTTCCTTTTAAATCATTTTCATATTGCAGCTCAATCCCACTTTTTCCAACAAGCATATGCTTTGAATTAAGGTCATTTTCTACATACCCAACTACCTGTGAACCAATTTCCTGTTTAGGATAATATCGAATCCATTCATCTTTAATTATTACATTATTAGGTTTGTTTTTGTTTATGAATGCAAGTTCATTCTCAGTTATATCAGAGTATAACGGTATATCATTCATAGTTTGCTTTTTACAAGATTGTTGTAATTGTGATTTTATGTCCTCTGCCGAAATGTCATGTTGAAATTCTTTTGAAAATTGATTGAAAAAAGCTAATGTGTTTGATGTATCTTGTTTCAATAGCTTTTCATCATTAGAAGTGCAATATAGAGACTTAACTTTCTTATTTGTAGCTAGCATTACACCATTTTGATCAAAAATCTTTCCTCTTTCAGCTGAAGAAGTTGCGATAGTAATTGAAATGAAGTTGATTTTTAATAAAAGTAATAAAATCAAACCTACAATAGAAAGAACCGCAAAAAATCTCCATCTTTTTGTATGTAACATATAACCCTCCCTTATGTAGCCTATTTCATCTTATAGTTAATTATTTTTTTTGTAAATGTGGAACAACCTTATTACTTAGGTTTTCTATTAAGTATTACAGCATGAAGAAAGGAATAATTAACATGAAAAGTTACTAACAAGTCTATTTATAAGTTTAATATGAGTCAGACAGACTATAACAAGGGTTTAGAAAACAGTTTTAAAGTGCTTTCTAAAAGACAATACAAATTTTTAAAGATTATTATTTTAAAATTTATGCTTAATAAAATACGAAAATTCTCTTCAAAAGATACACAGATTG
>NZ_JAKUFQ010000057.1:0-34392 GCF_022663475.1 Bacillus cereus group sp. BfR-BA-01382 | reverse complement strand
GCTCAAGAAGCAGCTAAAGCTCGTGAAGCAGCTAAAGCTCAAAAACCAGCTACACAACAACCTGCTGCAAAAGAAACTGAAACAAGTACACCATCATCTTCTCGTGAGTTACGTGTTGTAGCAACAGCTTACACAGCAGATCCACTTGAAAATGGTTATAAAGCAGGCGACCAAGTAAAATCAGCTATGGGTCATAACTTAACAGCTAATCCAAACATGAAACTAATTGCAGTTGATCCAAGTGTCATTCCATTAGGTTCAAAAGTATGGGTTGAAGGTTACGGAGTAGCAATCGCTGGTGATACTGGTGGGGCTATTAAAGGTAATAAAATCGACGTTTTAATGCCAGATAAAGGCACATCAAGTAGCTGGGGACGTAAAACAGTTACAGTTAAAGTATTAAACTAGTTATAAAGAAGAGTCAGTCTCATCGTTGAGGCTGGCTCTTTTTTATGATTCTTACATGCTTTCTTTCTCTTGAAAGTAAGTAATATTATCTCGAAGCCACTCCCTCTCCGACATAAACAAGTTTCCACGTTTTTTGTACACTTTATCAAATATCTTTAAAACTTCTTCATGATTAGCAAACTTATGTAAGAAACGAAGAGCAATGATAATCTCTGCTTCATCCGTAGGCTCTACTTCATTTTTACGTCTTCTAGCAACAATTTTATTCACACGTTCGCAAATTGCTCTCATTGCCATTTCGTCGCCATACGTATAAATAGCTCGAACAGCTTCATATTTCACCATCACATTTCTATCATGTAAAGCTTCAATATAAACTATTTGTAAGTCCGATCCCCCTATTTTTGCTAAAACCTCAATAACGGTTGAACGAACATAGACACTATTACTATATAAAAGCTTTGTTAACGGCAGAATCGATTGCTTCGTTCCAATCTCAAGCAATGTATAACAAATATGTGTAATCTCATCTTTATTTTCTTCAGTATCCAGCAACTTTAGCAACGCACTTTCCGCTTCTAACGATTTATATAACTTTAAGGAAGCAACTGCCCAATAACGAACACTATCGTTTTTATGATAAATATACGGAATGATTTTATTTGTACTACTTACTTCTGGCAATGTATAAATATTACTAAGCAGTTCACTTAACAAAGTCGGGATTTGTTCACATTCCAAACGATCTATAAGATAATCAGCAATATAGATTTCCTTCGTATTGATGGCGAGTTTCGTCATTAAATAATAAATATCTTTCTTCATAGATACCTTTTTTGCTTTGATTACCTTCTGCTGTAAATAAGGAAAAGTTAATAAGTCATTTAACGCTTTTGCTTCATCATACGCACGATGCCAAATCTCTGTTTCTTCATCAGCCATCCGCCTTAATAAATCATCTATATACTCTTCCATCTCCTTCTCTCCCGTCCAAATGAAATCTATCTCTTTGCATTCTATATACGATAGACTACTATATCAATAGAAAAAAGAGGATGCCACAGCATCCTCTCCTTCTCTTCTCTATTCCACACAAGTAAACTGCGTCCAAGCTCCTACATAATTTAGTAAGAATAACTCCTCTTCCGCAATTGTACCGACGATATTTTTTCGTTCATCTATCGGCATTTCTTTTAAAATGATTTGCAGTTCACCTTTATACTTTCCGAATGAGTTATTACCAATTACAACTTGCCCTCTTTCCTGTAGCACACTTTCGCGCACTGGGAAGTCATAGTCTTTATATTTTTTACGCACTTCTGTAGAACGTATCATATACTCTGTTATGTCGCCGCGTCTTACATGTAATTCTTGCAGCGTAGCTCTCTTCTCTACTTCAGTCGCTTCGTCTACAAAGTGCACTTTTAGCTGTAACATGTAGCGATTTAAATTTCCTAGTTTTTCTAACTCCTCTTCACTTGCATAAGCATTTCCGATAATGACATCATCAATTAGCCCTGTTGCCCATAAATGCTTCGCTTGTACTTCAATTGGTAAATTACGATGCTCTTCTAACGTACATAATCCGTCGTTAATATCCCATGGACCGATGTTTGCGGCATGTGATGTAATAAAGGCTGCACTGCGAATACCATGCTTTTTAAAGCGTTCACTACAGCGAATGAAATAATCGTACGGAAGACCAGTGAATTTTTGCGGATAAAAATTATGACAACCAATTAAAGCTGATTTATTCGCTTGATGCGAAAGAATATTTTCTAAGTACGCAATATCGTTACTTACATTTAACTCGATTTTTAAACCGTACGGATTATTCGTCATTTTCGCTTCCGTCAATCCGTCAAAGCCTACATCTAATCGAATACCATCTGCACCTAACTCTGCGAAAAATGATAGATCACTATAACTAATACCAAGCTGGTCAAACACAGCTGGAGCTACATCTAAAATAACTTCCATATTGTTATCTTTCGCATGATTAATAATCTCTTTAAATTCAGCTATAATTTCTTCTTTCGGACGATTCACAGATAACAAACAAGTAAATATTCTTGAAAAACCGTGTCGTGCCGCTGACGAAATATAAGCCATATCTTTTTCTTTCGTTGAATGTTCTGGATAAAGTGAAATCCCTAATTTACGCTCCATGCTTTTGCATCTCCTTCACACGTTGTATTAATGCCATGCTCGTAAATCTATATTTTGCAGATAAACATGTTGCACATAAAATTGTCGGTACAATAATTACGTACGGTGAGTGTAGACCTAACATTACATATGCACCCATTGAACAACCGATAAATAAAACTGATACTAGTAGTAACACTAATAAGGATTTACTTTGTACCCATTTCGAATAATGGGCAATACACTGTCCGATCACAAATGTAATTAAGATGATAATTGCTCCGAGCATTCTGTTTTCTCCTCTCCTGCTAATTGTTGTTTCTCATACATTTTGAAGAATGGATAGTAAATAACGAATGAGATTACAAAGTTAACAAGTACAAGTACACCAGCCATAATTGTCCAGTCCGTACTAATCACCGCTGCAATTGGTGCTAACATCGTAAATGGCAATTTCGCCATCATGAGTGGAATCATACCTGAAACAACTGCGAAATATGATACTGTCGTTGTCACTAACGGTGTAATAACGAACGGAATAATTAAGATTGGGTTCATTACAATTGGTGCCCCGAAAATAATTGGCTCGTTAATATTGAATAAACCTGGTACGAATGATAATCTACCTAACTCTTTTAGGAACTTAGATTTAGAGAACATAAACATAATTACTAAAGCTAACGTTGAGCCAGATCCGCCAATCCATACGAACCATTGAATGAACTGCTCTGTAAATAAGTTTGGTAACTGATGTGCATTTCCTGTAGCCGTGAACACTTCCATATTTTCAAGAATTGCGGAATCCCACATCGGACGAATGATTGGTCCTAAAATTGCCGGTCCATGTATACCAAATGACCAGAAGAACACGATTAAGAATACTGTTAATAAACCACCGAATAAGTTATTTCCTACTAGTACTGATTTTAATGGTGCGATTAAGTATGTAATTGTTGTATTTACATCGAATTTCAAACCGTAGCGAATGCCCCAGAATAAAAGAATAACTACTAATGTTGGAATTAATGCTGCAAACGAATTTGAAACTGCTGGTGGTACACTGTCTGGTAATTTTATTGAGATATTATGCTTAATCATAAAATGATAAATTTCCACTGCAATTAATGCTGTCACAATTGCGCCGAATAAAGACGTTGCACTTAGTGTTCCTACTGAAATATATCGACCTGCATCAATAACACCTGGTACAGCTTTCGTAATTTGAATTGGTTCAACTGATGCTAGTAAAAAGGCGAGTACAGATAGTAGCCCTGCACTTAATTGATTGAGCTGATAAAAGTTCGCGAGCGAAGCCCCTACTCCAAACGCTGCGTATAAGGCCATTAGTCCTACTGTAAATCGGAATGGAATATCTAAAATATGGCGAAACGGTGCAATCCATTCCATATATGCATCAATTGGTAAATTTAAAAAGATAACGAAAAATGACCCGACGATCGTTAACGGTAATGTAGAAATAACCCCATTTCGAATTGCCAATAAATGTCGTTGTCCTGCAATCTTTTGCGTTGTTGGCATAATCTTTTGTTCCATAAAACTCATAAACCCATTCATCAATAGCCCTCCTCTTTCTCTCTACTATAAAAGAATGAAATAAACTTTATAACATTATAATGTTTATATTTAAAAAGATATAATTATGCTAAAACTAATTGTTCTGCTTGCCTAAGCACTTTCAAACCATCACACATGCCATAATCTCGTTGGTCTATAATTGCAACTGGTATGTTGTATGAGTTTGCAAGAAACTCTACAGCTGGAAATAAATATTTCACTTGTGGACCGATTAAAACGACATCGGCTTCTTTTATTTCAAGTTTCACAAGTTCTGAATCAACCGCCTTAATTTTATAATTCTTCCCCTGTTTCTTTGCCTCTTCTTGCATTTTTCTTACGACCATACTCGTTGACATGCCTGCTGCACAACATAATAAAATATACATCTTATACTGTCACTTTCTCTTCTACTCGTTTATGAAGAGTAATAAATTCTTCAGCTAGTTCTTTCACTGTAATTGCATTCATTAAATGGTCTTGTGCGTGCACTAACAGTAAACTGATTTCTGTATGATTTCCTCTTGCCTCTTCTTGAATTAAATCCGTTTGAATACGATGTGCTGCTGAAATTTCCTCACTAGCAAGTTTCATCTTTTCACCCGCATTCTCAAAATCTCCTTGTCTTGCAAAAGCGATTGCTTCAAGCGCTGCACTTCTCGCATTGCCACCATGTAAAATTAATGCAAATGGAGTTTGCATATCAGCCATTTTAAATTCCCCCAAGCTATATGTTTTCTATATTTTTATCTTATTATGAAAACGCATACAATTAAACATAAAAAACTTCCGTTATGTAACGGAAGTTTTTATATACTTTTTCAAAATGATAATAAAATCTCTTGAAAATCTTCAATTACCTCGGTCTGAGTAAGTTTCTCTATCGTAGTTTGACTAGACATAATATCATATAAAAAATCATAAAGCCTTTGCAAATCTTCATTATTATTGCGCTTTACACTAAATAAAATAATTACTTGTACTTTTTTATCTCCCCAATCAACAGCCTTTTCAAGTGTGCAAAACATCAAAAAAGTTTCCTCACTTAATAACTGCATCGGATGCGGGATTGCAACTGAATTCCCAACCGCTGTCGGAGACGTATTTTCTCTTTCCATAACAGAAGCATAAAAGTTTTCTTGTACATAATGTTTCTCAGCAGCTTTCTCACATAAAAACTGAATAACATCCTCTTTCGTAGAAGCACTATGATTTAAAAAAATTAAATCTTCCTTAATATAAGGCTGCACACTATTATTCACATGCGTAAACAACCGCTGACCAATCAATTTAATCTCTTTATCATCAAATATTGAATTCACTTTTATAACTGGAACAGGCAAGCCACTCGGTATATGAATCGTACTAATAATACAATCTATTTTTTCTTTATAAAGATCTTCTACTTTCAATTGATAATAGCCTGTAATACCTACAATCTCTAATTTATCTCGGAACTGTGATAAAATTTTATATTTTAATAGTTGTGCACTTCCTTGACCAGTCGCACAAACTAATAAGCATCTTTTCTTTTGATTTTGCTCCTGCAAACGGCTCATCGCTCCGCCGAAGTGAATTGCAATATAGCCAATTTCACTTTCAGGGATCGATTCACCCGTATATTCACCAATGATATCTCCAACAAGAACCGCAATTTCAAAAGCATACGGATAATTCTTTTTCACTTCTGCCAAAAGAGGATTTCTCGTATTTAACTTATACTTCAAACGATTTAATAACGTTTTTAAATGAATACCAAATCCAAATAATAATTCTTCATCATAATAAAAAATAAGATTCCGTTCTTCCGCTACTTTAAAAAGAATATGTTGCATAAATGCATATATATCTTTTCCTAATAGCTCTTCTACATTTTCATAGCGATCTCTCGTTGTAACAGCAGTACTTAATAAATGCATCGTCACATATAATACTTCTTCTTCTGGAAATGAAAATTTCAACTCTTTCTCTAAATCTCCTAAAATCTGCTTCGCAATTGTATATTCTTTCTTTATTATAAGTTCTGATTGCTCCGTATGCAGTTCTTTCATATAATGTTGACTTTGACAACGCTTTAATGCGATTGCAATATGAATGACTAAATTATCAATTTCTATATCAGATAAATATATTGTTCCACCTTCAATATACTTTAATATAATTGAACGGATGTGTGATATATAAGGTAGCGATAAATATGTCTCCGTCTGCTCAAATTGCTCATGAAACGGAGTATGGTCATAACGCGGTAAACCATATTGTGATAAACAAGAACGAATATTAAATTCCTCTCCAACAATACGTATACCATAATACGGTCTCTTCTCAATTTGTAATTTATAGCGACCACATATATCTGTAACATCTTTCATAATTAAATTAACCGTTGATTTGCTCACATAAATCTCTTCCGCTAATTCTGAAAGCTTCACATATCCCTCTGCCGTTAAAACACGCTGCAGAATGTACGCTATTCTTTCTTCATAAGAAGTTGGGATCTTTTCCGTCTGTTTTTGAAATAGACTCACACAAAAGTCTTCAAATTTCTTCGTTTGTATAATTTCTAATTCGTACCCAGTCCCTCTTTGCGATTCGATTTTCGCTCCGTTTTCTTCCAATATATCATTTAATAATTTTATATCCTTTTGAATCGTCTTCGTTGATACATGTAAACGGCCCGCTAAAAAAGCTCGATTTAACATCGATTTCTCTTCTAAAAACTCCTCTAAAATAGAAATTAATCGCTGCTGCACCTTTGTCATAGCTCTTCCTCTCGCTCTTTATATATAAAGGGGGAAAAGCTGCTGAAATCAGTAGTTTTTCCCCTTTATATTCTCTCTATTTCTTTAATATGAATCCGAATTTATCCCATGCTTGTAAATAATCTAATAAGAAAATTTCTTCTTCTATAATTCGACCAACTACATTTGTTTTTCCTGTATTCACCATATCTTTTAATGCAATTTGTAATTCGCCCTTATACTGGCCATATTGTTCATTATCAATTAATAAATCTCCACGCTTAATTTCACGCGTATTATGAGGTTTAAACTCTTCTTTTTTATATTTCACACGACTTTGTGTAGAACGAATCATATATTCAGATACATCTCCGCGATAAAAATGTGGTTCGTCTAATACGATAATTCTTTCTAATTCTGTCGTTGTATCATATAGTTCTATATCAAATGTTTGTTTCTCTTTATTTAATGCACCTAGTGCTTGTAATTCTTCTTCTGACGCATATGCGTTTGCAATAATAACATCATCAATTAATTCTGTCGCAAATAAATGCTTCGCCTGTGTTGTCATCGATAATTCACGATGCTGCTCTAATGTACATAACCCTTCTGTTACTGGCCAAGGTCCGTATGTTGCATCAAATGATGAAATAAAAGCAGCCGTTCTCATACCGTAATCTTTAAATTGTTTCGAGCATTTAATGAAATGATCGTATGATAACCCTGAATAACGATGCGGATAAAAATTATGACAACCAATTAAATTTTCACGATTTGGTCTATGACTCATAATGTTATCTACATACTTCGTACCATTGCTCATATTAATCTCAATTTTCAAACCATACGGATTATAAGTCATAATTGATTCTTCTAATCCTGAGAAACCAACATCTAAACGAATACCGTACGCACCCAATTCATGGAAGAATGATAAATCATTATACGAAATACCTAATTGTTCAAAAACAGATGGACTAATATCAACTAATACTTGGAACCCTAATGCATTCGCATGTGAGATCGTTTCTTTAAATTCTTCAATAATTTTCTCTTTTTCTCCATCCACAGATAATAAACATGTGAACACACGTGTAAATCCATATTTACTTGCTAATGTTAAATACTCCTTATCTTTCTCTACTGTTGAATGTTCTGGATAAATAGAAATACCTAATCGTCTCATATGTACACGCCTCTTTCTTCATCATATTGTAAACCCTTTCAAATATATGTAGTGAAAAAGTATATCTCCCCTTCTTGTTCACTACTCTTTTGAATCCGCTTTCTTTAAAGAAAAAACAATTTCTATCATTCTTAACACCTACAAGTCTATACATCTATACTTTACATCTTTTTTTCATAGTTGTGTAGCTTTTACACAAATTTGTCAGTTTTTCGCCTTAAAAATTGTTATCCGTTTTCAAGACACCTTCCTTGACTGTTGCATTGGCCAATACATATACTCGAAAGAAAAGAGATAAAGTGAAACTTTAATCAGTGAGGGGAGTGTTCATCCCCCACTGATTATTAGTTGAACCAATCGGGCATTTACGGGCAGTTGATCTCCCACCTAACTTCTTTGCTCCAGTCCGATTTTGAGGTGGGAGTTTTACTGCCCGTGAATAGCGGGAAAATTTTATATAGGGGATGAATATATGGGAGAAGCAATACTCGTAAAACGAGAACCGTTATGGACAAAAGAGTTTGTTGCTTTAATTTTTGCAAACTTATGTATGTTTTTAGGGTTTCAAATGTTAATTCCAACCTTACCTGTTTATGTGAAAGAAATTGGTGGCACAAGTTCCAATATCGGATTTGTTGTCGGTATGTTTACCGTTGCGGCACTTTTTGTTAGACCGCTAACTGGGAACGCCTTGCAAAAATTTAATAAAAAAATCATTTTAATGATCGGTACTGCTATCTGTTTACTCGCTATGGGCAGTTACCTTTTCGCCTCAACTATCTTTCTCTTGCTTGCTGTTCGTATTTTACACGGAGCTGGTTTCGGTATTACAACGACTACATATGGAACTGTCGTTTCTGATTTAATTCCCTCAGCTCGCCGCGGAGAAGGCATGGGATATTTTGGCCTTTCTGGAACAATTGCAATGGCCCTCGGTCCACTTATAGGACTATGGCTCATGCAAACATATAACTTCACAATTCTTTTTTTATGTGCACTATCGTGCACAATTGTTTCATTAATATTAACGAAACTACTTCAAATCCAAAAAACGAAACAGCCGCCACAACAATCATCTAGTACTTTTCTCGATGGATTTATTGAGCGTAAAGCTTTACTTCCTTCATTATTAATATTATGTATTACATTAATGTACGGAGGAATCGGAAGTTTTATCACACTATTTGCTACAGAAGTCGGCATAGCTGATATTAGCCTCTTCTTTTTATGTAATGCACTAGCAATTGCTGTAACTCGTCCATTCTCTGGAAGGCTATATGATGCGAAAGGCCATACATTCGTCATCATTCCGGGAGTTATTATAACGTTTACAGGCATTATTTTATTGTCGTATACGACGACAATTCCGAGCTTAATTATTGCTGCAGCATGTTACGGAAGTGGTTTTGGAGCGATCCAACCTGCACTACAAGCATGGATGATTGACCGCGTAGCACCGCATCGACGCGGCGTAGCAACAGCTACATTCTTCTCCGCATTTGACCTTGGAATCGGCGCTGGAGCGATTATATTTGGATTTATTGCTCATTTTACAAACTATGCAACTGTATATCGTTACTCCTCTCTATTACTTATTGCTTTTCTCTTCATTTACATTACAAGCATAAGAAAACAAAAGTATGGCGATAAAAACACGGAAAAAGCTGCTGGATAATTCAGTGGCTTTTTTATCGTGTTAAAAAAATTGTTTTCTCTCGTTTTGCTGTTATAAAACTACATGCATTTTCCTACATATTTTTTTAACTTTCATCAAAAAATATACGATGAACTCGCAGACGCTTTCCTTGATATTCAACTGAACAATACTATTCTAAAAAGTATGATTTCTTTACAAAATTAAGATTTATACAAGATGAAAACCAATAAAATACAGCTGTTTCTTTAAGGTATTGTAAACTTTTCTACCTTTTGTAAATTTAGTGTAAATTTTACTAGCAAACCGTTTACAGTGACTCAAGGTTCAGTTAATAATTACATCGTACATGAAATTTAAGGAGTGGAATGCGTGGAATATAATGTTCAAGATATGATCTTCCAGTTCATTGGTGGATTAGGTATTTTCTTATTCGGGATTAAATACATGGGCGATGGACTGCAACAAGCAGCTGGAGATCGTCTTCGTGATATTCTAGATCGTTTTACAACAAACCCACTCATGGGTGTACTAGCAGGTATGTTAGTTACGGTATTAATCCAATCAAGCTCAGGAACAACCGCTTTAACAGTCGGACTTGTAAGCGCAGGATTTATGACATTAAGACAAGCAATCGGTGTTATTATGGGTGCAAACATCGGTACGACAGTTACTGCATTTATTATCGGAATTAAAATCGGAGAATACGCTCTCCCAATTATGGCAGTTGGAGCTATCTTATTATTCTTCTTTAAAAATAAAAAAGTACATTCTTTAGGTCAAGTTATATTCGGCTTTGGTATGTTATTCTTCGGTTTGGAATTAATGAGCGCAGGTATGAAACCTCTTCGCTCTTTAGAATCATTCCAAGAATTAACGGTTAGTATGAGTGATAACCCAATTTTAGGAGTTGTTGTCGGTACAGTCTTCACTTTAATTGTACAAAGCTCAAGCGCAACAATCGGTATTTTGCAAGAATTATTCGGTCAAGGTGCAATCGATTTACAAGCTGCCCTTCCTGTATTATTCGGTGATAACATCGGTACAACAATTACAGCTGTATTAGCAGCAATCGGTACTTCTATTGCCGCAAGACGTGCAGCATTAGTTCACGTTATCTTTAATATCGTCGGTACAATTATATTTACGATTTTATTAGTACCATTTACAAGCTTAATTCAATATTTCCAAACATCATTAAACTTAAATCCAGAAATGACAATTGCATTTGCACACGGAACATTTAACGTAACAAATGCAGTTATTCAATTCCCATTCATCGCTGTATTAGCATGGATTGTAACAAAACTTATTCGCGGCGAAGACTCTGCTATTGATTTCAAACCGCAACATTTAAACCCAATCTTTATTGAGCAATCTCCAGCTATCGCTTTAACAGAAGCTCAAAAAGAAATTATCCGTATGGCTGAGTTTTCATTACATGGATTAAAAGAAGCAAACCAATTTTTAAATACACAAGACAAAAAACACGCTGACATGGCTACTCAATTAGAAGGAGCTATTAACAATTTAGATAAAAAAATTACCGAGTATTTAGTTCTACTATCTGAAAAGCCGCTTTCACCTACGGATTCTGAAAAACATTCCGTTTTAGCAGGTGTTGTTGGAGATATTGAACGTGTTGGTGATCATGTAGAAAACCTTGTAGAACTTGTAGATTTCCAAATTTCAAATCGTGTTTCACTATCAGACGAAGCATTAGGTGAATTAAACGAAATGCTGGAATTAACGATTTCAACACTGCAAGACTCAGTTGAAGCTTTAACAAACTTCGATACCGAACTAGCTCAAACTGTTATTGCAAAAGAACGCAAAATCGACCAAATGGAACGTGTTCTTCGTAAACGTCACGTATTACGTCTAAACGAGCGTAGCTGTTCAGGTGATGCAAGTATCATCTTCGTCGATATGGTAAGTAACTTAGAACGCATTGGCGATCACGCTGTAAATATCGCTGACGGTGTTTTAGGTGAACAAGGAAAAATCAATTTAAAACAATCATTATAATGAAGAAAAGAGACGCTACATTAAGCGTCTCTTTTTTCACTTTATTTTAACAACTGTTCTTCCTTTTAACTTTCCTTGCAATATAAGTGCAAACTTCTCATCTAATTCTTCTAATGTACATTCTTCTGTATAAGACGCTAACTTTGAATTTTCCCATTCATCCGCTAACAATGTCCACACATCTCTTCTCACATCCACCGGGCATTGCACGGAATCTATCCCTAAAAGGCTTATGCCTCGTAAAATAAACGGATATACCGTTGTATGTAATTCCTGTCCTGCCACATTACCGCATGTCGTTACACAACCACCATACTTTACTGTTTTTAAAGCTGTTTCTAACATATGTCCACCTACAGTATCGATAACTCCGGCGTATATCCCTTTTAACATTGGTCTTCCTGATTCATCATTCAATTCCGCGCGATGAATCACTTTTTTCGCTCCTAGACGTAGTAGCATCTGTTCCTCTTCCATTTTCCCTGTCGCTCCTACTACATTAAACCCTAACTTACTTAAAATACTAACAGCTACACTCCCTACGCCGCCTGTAGCACCAGTTACTAGAACGTCTCCCATACCAGGATTAATTCCTGCTCCAATAAGCTTATATACCGACAAAGCAGCAGTAAAACCTGCTGTCCCATACATCATACTTTCCTTTAATGACATTCCTTCTGGTAAAGGCACGACCCAAGATGATGGGACGCGAATATATTCTCCGAAACCACCAGAGGTATTCATACCTAAGTCATATCCCGTTACAATAACTTGATCTCCTACATTAAAGGAGTTATCTTCACTTCTCACAACTTCTCCTGCGGCATCAATTCCTGGCGTATGAGGATACGTTCTCGTAACACCTTTATTACCAGTAGCTGAAAGGGCATCTTTGTAATTTAATGAAGAATAATGAACTTGTATGAATACGTCTCCCTCAGGTAAACTACTTACTTCTCTCTCAACAACTTTTCTTACAAACTGATGATTTTCCGTTTCGTTCACAACGATTGCTCGGAATGATGTATGATTCATTATGCTCTCTCCTTTATCCGTCAAATTCTTCTTTATTATATAGAAGAAATAAGTAAGCTTACTCATTTCTTCTTGGCTATATTTCAACAAATCTTACTTCCCTATCACTTTCTCATAATATATATTTTCATTTCTACCAAAAGCCCTTATACTTATTCTACATCTAAAAAAGAATATATAGAAAATCTGACTTTTTATAAATAAATTGAATTTTTACGAAATGTAAATGATTTGTAATGTTTTTTTTCGCTAAATTTCATTATAATAAGTGGATATGAGTGTCGTATTTCAATCCAAATGAAGGAGTACAGGAAATGGAGCAAAACCCATCTTTGCAAGAAAATACACGCAGTAAACCGAACAAAAATAAGAAAAAAATAAAAATTATTATAAGCGCTATACTATTCGTTTTATTAATAGGTGGCGGTTATACTTGGTTTTTAGTAAATAAAGCATCTTCTGCTGTTCGAAATGCCGCACACGATTTAGCACGCGGTGATAAATCAGATTTACGAGATAAAGCTGTTAAACCTATTACAAATAACGTCTCTGTTTTAATAATGGGTGTTGATGAAAGCGATGTCCGAGGAAAAGAATATGGTGAAGCTATAAGAACAGACGCGCTTTTACTTGCAACATTTAATAAAGATAGCAAAACTGTTAAACTATTAAGTATCCCACGTGACACATATACTTATATTCCAATAGAAAAGAAAAAAGATAAAATTACACATGCTCATGCATTCGGTTCTGCTAAAAACGGAAAAAATGGTGGACCACAAGCAAGCATTGATGCAGTTGAAAAATTAATGAATGTTCCTGTCGATTATTTTGTGAAATTTAACTTTAAATCATTTATAAAAATCGTCGATGACTTGGGCGGTGTTGAAGTTGATGTACCAGTTGAATTTACTGAGCAAGATAGCAATGATAATGCTGAGGCAATTCACCTAGAAAAAGGTGTTCAAAAGTTAAATGGCGAAGAAGCTCTTGCTCTTGCTAGAACAAGACACATCGATAGTGATGCAATGCGTGGACAACGTCAACAACTCGTTATCGAAGCTATTTTAAAGAAACTAACAAATGCTGGTTCTGTAACAAAAGTTGGCAACATCATTGATGATATTAACGGACAATTCGTTACAAACTTAACATTTGATGATATGCTTTCATTCTATAAGTACGGATCGGATTCGGAAATTGAGAAATTACAAATCCAAGGTGATGATTGCTATATGGCAAAAGGTGACGATACATGTAGCAAATCTGCTGGTGGTGGTCGAACTTACTACTACAATCCAGATAAAAAAGAATTAGCTAATGTTACAAATGAACTTCGTACTCATCTTGGGCTACCTGCATATACAAAGTCTGACTCAGACTCTGATTCGAAAAAGACAAAAGAATCTAAGTCTGAAAATTCAAGTGAACGCGAATCAAGTAACAATGAAGTGAAAAATAAGAACAAAAATAGCAGTGAAGATACAGAAACATCGTCTAACGACAATGAATAGTAAAGAAGCAGTACTCTATGGAGGTAGAGTACTGCTTCTTTTTATTTCGTCAGAATCAAAAATCAGAACTTTCTAACTATCTTTTTTAATATTTTTAAATTATAATAAATAGTAGCAATCTATTCCAATTATCAGGGGGCTCATACATATGAAAGCTGCAGTAAAACATAACATCTCAGATTTTAAAGACTACTTAAAATCCAACGATATATACATGGAAGAAAATATAGATGAAAATGATGGCTCTGTTCATTTTTCAGTAGGATTAGAGACAGAAGCTGGCGCAAAAATTCAACTTATCGCTGCTTTCCAAAACGAACATCCTACGGTGGATATATACTGCTTCAATGTTGCTCACGTGCCTGATGCAACATCAACAAATGATATTTTACATGTCATTAATGAATTAAACACATCTTATCGCTTTGCAAAATTCACATTAAACAAGCAAAATGCAATTGATATTTCAGCATCTCTTGCATTCTCAGAACCAAACTTTAATCCAGCACTTGTCTTTGAACATACGAGAATGCTATATAAATTAGCAAATGACGAATATAAAAACTTAATGAAAGTTATTTGGGCATAAATAAAAGGATGGGCTACAAGCAGCCCATCCTTTTATTTCGATATCATATCAATCCACATTTTAACAGCAGTGCCTACAATCAAAATCGATAACATATATTGCAGTGCTTTTTGATTGGTCCCCTTCCCGACTCGCACTCCAAGCGGCGCAGCAAAGATACTTGCAACCGCAATAATAAGAGCTGGAATTACAACTACTTGACCAGTTATCACTTTTCCAGTCGTAATCCCTACTGAGGAAATAAACGTAATAGCGATAGATGTTGCTATTGTTGTACGTATCGGCAATTTTAAAATAACTAACATAATCGGTACTAATAAGAAAGAACCGCCAGCACCTATAATGCCTGATGCTCCTCCTACAATAAACGCTAACAAGCTTGCTAACCATTTATTATATGTCACTTCACCACTATTATTTCGTTTCGGTACGAACATCATAATAGCAGCAATTGTTGCTAACGCTGCATAAACAACATTGACCGTATGTTCCTCTAATACGTTAGCACCAAAGCTCCCTATGAAACTTCCTATTAAAATACTAGCTCCCATATACACAACTAACGTTTTATCCATATCATTACTTTTCCGATAAGCCCATGCGCCTGCAAAAGTTGCACAGAATACTTGTACCGCTGTAATACTACTCACTTCATGTGACGTATAACCAGTAAATCCTAACAATACTGGAATGTATAAGATCATCGGATAATTAATAATCGCACCGCCAATTCCAACCATTCCTGATATAAACGATCCTATAAACCCAATTATAAAAAGTAATAATACTAAACTCACCTTACATCCCCCTCCTTCTAAAAAGAAGGTGATTTAAATGAATAAGTTTACATTCCCATCCGAAGCATCTGCTAAATATGCCCCTACGCCTGCAAACTCTATCCCTTCCATAATCTCTTCCTCTTTTAACCCTAATAAATCTACTGTCATTTGACAAGCTACAAGTTTAATTCCTTGTTCTTTCGCCAAATCAATTAAATCTGGCAAAGGCATTGCGTTATGTTTTTTCATAATGCCTTTAATCATCTTTGGCCCCATGCCAGCAAAATTCATTTTGGATAACCCCATCTTATCAGCACCGCGTGGCATCATTCTTCCAAATACTTTTTCTATAAATGTTTTCTTTACATTCACATATTCATCTTTCCTTAAAGCATTTAATCCCCAGAAAGTATGAAAAATAGTTACCTCTTGATCATACGCCGCTGCACCATTTGCAATAATATAAGCAGCCATTGCTTTATCGTAATCTCCGCTAAATAAAACGATTGTTGTTTTCTTCTGTTGTTCCATATTGTTCTCCCTCCAATTACCTATAGGGGTATTTTTTTATTTATAAAAAATTGTTTCTCCCTATTCTACTTTTCCTTCCCAAGCTAACATACCACCTACCACATTGATTACTTGAAAACCGTAACTTTCTAAAAATTGAACAGCTCTTGCACTTCTCCCGCCTGAACGACAAACGATAATATATTCCTGATTTTTATTTAATTCATGCATACGAAACTCTAATAGTCCTAGTGGAATATTACATGCTTCTGGAATTTTCCCTTCAGCTACTTCTTCTACTTCACGTACATCCACAATATTTACCGCTTCTTTACGCAACAATTTTTCTTCTAATTCTTTTGTAGTCATTTCTTTCATTTTACATTTCCTCCTCACAAACCATTCATACCACCTGAAACGTTTATTACTTGCTGAAACCCTAGTTTTTTCAATACCTTTGCTGCTTGCTTACTTCTCATTCCACTTTGGCAAATAACGATTACTTCCTTATTCTTATCTAATTGATTCGCCTTACTTGCTAGATCATTTAGGGGGATATTTTGAAAGCCTTTCATATGATTCCCTCTATACTCACCTACTGTACGGACATCAATAAAATACTTCCCCTTTTTCCCCACTATACTTTTCAATTCTTTGCCATTTATATTTTGCACACCTTTCACTGGTAAAAATCGTGAAATAACAAACCCTGCAGCAAGTACAATAAAAAGCATACTTAATATTGTGTTCATATAACCAACCTCTCTATATTTACAAAACTATTGCTTCACTACGCCTTCCTAATCCAAAACTTCAGCACATCGCCTTCTTCTTCAAGCTTTACGATGTCATGGCCACATTTATTTGCCCACGCTGGAATATCCTTAACTGACCCTTTATCCGTTACATGTATTTCTAACACTTCTCCAGTTTGTAGAGCATCCATTGCTCTCTTTGTTCTTACAATCGGCATTGGACATGCTAAACCTTTCGCATCTAACACTTGTTTTATATTCATCATCAATTCCTCCATTTTTTATTTATTTCATTATTCGTGCACTGCACAACGATTTGGACCAATCTCCATTTCACGCTCTTTATCCACACTTGGGTGAATTTTACCCATATTGGTTTGACGAATTTCTTCATATGCATTTGGCTGAGGTGGTAAGTTTTCTGTTACAGTTTTACGGAACTCTACCTCATCCTCAATATTTAACCCCGCATTATTCGCAAACAAATCTTTTAATTTTGCGCTAACAATACCACTTTCGTTCATTTCACTTATTTTTGAATAATGAGCCGGTAACACAACTAAATTTTGAGATAGCTCTTTATATCGGCTATACAAAGTATTACGTAAATCACTCACCCAATCTTCAGCCTTACCAGCAAGATCAGGACGCCCAATTGAATCTACAAATAAAATATCGCCTGATAATAAATAAGAATCATCTACAATGAATGACGTACTTCCAATCGTATGTCCTGGTGAGTATAATGCGTCAATTACAATTTTAGTCCCCCCCACCGTAATAACAGATCCTTCAACAAGCGGTTCGTATGAAAAAACAACTTCCTCTGCATCTTTTGGTGGTAACCAATACGTACCACCTACCTTTTCCGCTAACTTACGTCCTCCGGAAATATGGTCTGCATGTAAATGTGTATCCATTACATTCGTAATCGTAACGCCATGCTCTTTCGCAAATTCTTCATATGCCTCGGCTGTTCTTACTGCATCAATAACTGCTGCTTCACCATTTGAAACGACCATATAAGATAAACAGCCTTTTCCAAGGCGGTTAAACTGATACATACTTCCACCATTTTTTAAATCTCCAACTTTTATAGGCTTTACATATTCACTCCAAGCCTTCATGCCACCAGCTAAATAATAAATATTTTCTAATCCAGCCTCTGTTAATTGCTCTGCCACAAATATAGAAGACCCTTCTTTTGCACATACTACTAAAACATCTTTATCCTTAGGTAATTCACTTACAATATGTTCTACACCATCTAACAAATCAAAATAAGGTTTATTAATAGAAGAAACTTGTTTTCCTTCAATTTTCCAATCTTCATAATCCTTCTCATTACGAACATCTAAAATAAACAACTCTCCGAATAAAACTTTCTCTGCAACATCTTTCGCTTTTAACGATTTAACACTCATTTAATTACCCCCATAGGTATATTTTCATTTAAAAAATTTTATTTTTTCACATTCCCTTGCCACTCTAACATACCTGGAATGACATTTTTCACATTTGCATAACCTTGCTCTTTCAACATGTGGCAAGCTACATCACTACGGTTACCAGTTCGGCAAACAACATAAATTTGTTTCGTCTGATCTAACGCTGCACTGTCTAACTCTCCTAACGGCATCGAAATGGCCGATGGAATATGACCAAAAGCGAATTCCGCTGCTTCTCGAACATCTAATACAATACACTCTTCCTCACTTAATAATATCTCTTCCAACTCTGCATTCGTAATTGTATGAGGATACTTTGCTACTTCATTCACTTCATGCTCGTTTGCTTTCCTAACATAATGCACCAATACATCACCCTCGTGTTTCGTCCCTATATATTGATGTCCTACTTTACCCGCCCAACTTTTTATATCTACCGTAGATCCTTTATCTGTCGCCTTAACTTCAATCACTTGCCCTGGTGCTAATCCTTCTATCGCCTTCTTCGTTTTCACAATCGGCATCGGACAAGCCAACCCTTTACAATCTAAACTCATATCCACTTTTATACTCATAATCGATTCCTCCACAATTCATATACATATACCTGTAGGGGTGTATTAAAATGTTTTTGAAAATCTGTCAACACTTACGTTTGACAGATTATCGGCTTTTTACAAGTAATTGAACAGCTTCTTTAATTAACTCTTCATTTGAACCATTGCCACTTTCAAACTGTTCACGTAAACAATGCTCTAAATTTGTTCCAACAACGAGTCCAATCGTACGATCAAGGGCAGAACGAGATGCTGTTAACTGTGTAATAACTTCTCGGCAATCCTTTCCTTCTTCCATCATACGAAGCACACCACGAACTTGACCTTCAATACGTTTCAATCTATTTTTCATATCTTGATTGTATTCCACTATAGACCACCTCCGTAATTGTAACTATATTATACATTACTTTATAACTTTGTATAATATCATATACCCTTCAGGGTATATTGTAAAGTTTTTAATCTTTAGACTGAAATTTATACTTACTTCACAATTTTTCTAAATTATATAAAAATAGGCCGAATCAACCATATGATTGGTTTCGGCCTATTTTTATTAATTTACGTTAATCATTATTAATTTAGCTACATTTCTATCATTAATCACAATCTCTTTTTTCTCATTATTCGGCAATAAAATTATATACTTTCCTTTTCTAGGAATCTTCCAAATCAATTTTCCTTCTTGATTAGTTTTCCCTATCGAAATCACGATTTCTTTACTAGGCTGAGGTAATTCATCTTTTATAAGCATAATTTCAAAGTCTTTTATCTGTTGTTTCTCTTTATTTTGAACATAGAAAGTTATAGGATTAACAACTTTACTAACATTCTCTTCGTTATTTACTATATAACTAGACATCATGATTATGACCAATATACAATACAAAATCCAAATAGAATTACTATATTTATTCAGGCCATTTTTTAATATTATTAAACACATCGTCTGTTATCCGATTTCCAAAATTCATATTTTTATTTCCTCTTGTATGAATGGCTATTATTTTGATACCGGTATCGAAATACTGATATACAGGTGATCCACTTTGCCCCTCATAAGTATCAATCTTGTATGTTAACATTCTAGGAGAAACTCCCTCAATTGGACCATAGTCTCTCCACATTGTGTAACGTTCATTTCCTATTTTATCAGCGGGATATCCAGGAATCGCCGCAAGTAAACCTTTTGGTGATTCTACATAGGTAGTTCTATATCCCAACCAGCCAATATAATCTCCTGGAGACCCATTTAATTTAATCGTTCCATAATCATAATCTGAATTTTCATTATCAGTCCATCCACTTACTGAATAGAGTTTTGTCCAACTATAAGGTAAATACGGTGCTTGGTTTCCATTTCTACCAGGGGTCACAATAACATTTGTCGCCCATCCACCAATTTCTTTATTGTAAATACAATGTCCAGCTGTAAGCACTGTATCTTTACTAACTAGTGCTCCTGTACACCCATAAACTTCTCCACTATTTTACTGAGTCGCAACATGGACTATAGCGCTATACGGATATGAATTTGTATCATTAACCCGTATTCGATCATCGCTTCCTATAACAGAATAGGTAAGAATATTAGGTGAATAATTTAACGTACTATTTTCCAAATATGCTCCCCAATCTTCCCCACCATGTTTTCGCCCTTCAAATGAGGGCGAAACAAGATCTTCTCCCCTTCGATCATTACTATACAATGATTGTTCTTGAAACAGTTCACGTTCTCCCTCATTTGAGACCGATGTCCACGGTACATCTTCTGCATACACCTTCTGATGCACCAAAAATACTATGCAAAAAAATATAAAAAGAACACCAAAACGATAAAGAGCCAACCTGCATCTTATAGAAATAAAGCTATCCAACATAACTTACCTCCTATACAAGTGATAGCAAACAATTGAGGATCCCTTTATAAATTCTAGTTTTTCTTTTTTTAGAAGTCAATGTAATTAACAATGATAATCATTGTTAATTACATTGACTTAATAAACTCAAACAATTATTTATATTCTTTACTCTGCTTTCAAAAATCTGTCTTATTAAAGCTTCACTTTATTACATAAGCCCGTAACCTTCTTCACAATCAGCTCCGCAGTATTTTTCTCCGGTGGCATCAATAAATTCGTAACAGGCCCATATACAACAGGATTTAATTCTACTTCATATCCACCATATGTAAACTCTTCCCTTGTCGGTAAATAACCAATATATCCATTCGTATATCCACCAAGAAAGGCTATTTCATTTTGAAGACTCTCTTTCACTTCTAACGCGGTTTCTGAAAAAGGTTCCATCGGTATACCAAAGAACATTCCATCATTAACTTGAAACAGTTGAACTTCTAAATCAATACGTAACTGCCGAATACCTTGCTTATATTTCTCTAAAACGATAGTAAGCCACTCGTCCGTGTTCACACCCCACTGCTTCTCCGCCAATTGAGCCATGCTTCGTATCTCATTCATTTCAGGAATATCTTTCAACTTCATTTGCATCATACTCGAAACTGTTCTTAAATTTACAATTGGGCTATATGTAACTATTGGCAATATTGTTAATACATGTCCACTAAGTGTGTAAGCCATTTGCTTTACTGCTTCCCTTGAACCGCGATACTTCGCATTTACATTACCAGCAGCTCCTTGCACAATAATAACAGGGCAATTTACGATTTTCTCAAGAATCTCCCTCGTCATTCCAGGATAATCCGCTGATAATACATCGCTATCACCTTTTAAAACATTCGGATGCGCAGTACAAAATACAATAATCCCAGATAGCTCCTTCGTTTCAGCATTTCTTATTGCTAACATGCCAATTCGCTTATCTACAACACCCTCTATATTTGTTCCCATCTTTGCTCTTCCATCAGATGTTCTCTCTCTTCGGTTTATCCCAATATCACCTGTCGTAACACTCCAGCCAACTTCACATAGCCCCAAGTTATTATTTGCAGTAACAGCACCGTGCACTACATTATTTACTAAACTCGTTTTATACGACTTTACTAAAGCTTGCTCACCAACAGTTTCCGGACCAGAATGTGTATGTGTATAAACAACTGTTATTCGCTCAAATGGCACATGAAGCCTGCTAGCTACGCGCTCACGAATAATATTCGTATCTTCTACTAACATCCCAATATTATCAATGCTTATAAACACAGTTTTCATTTCATCTTTTTCAAATACAAAAACTGTCCCATAAATATGCTCTTCAATATTATTTATTCCTGTCTCTCTATGGTATCCAACAAAATCAATACCGACAGGCGGCGTAATATCTACCTTGCATACCCCTATTTTGCTCATTTGAATCGCTCCATTTCTCTATATAACTCCCTTTCTTCAAGAATAGCATATTTAACTTTGCCCCAAATAAAAAAGAACGGACACAGTATCCTATGTCCATTCTTTTCATCACACATACTTCCGATGCACCATCTTCCCATCATAAGAAAACACAACGCCCTTACTTTCCACAATCGACTCCATATGCACCGTTCTTCCCCATAACTGATGAATGTATGGCAGTACTTTTTCTAAGTATTTTAAATCGAGCTCAATTCCTTCGTAACTATGTTTAATGTACAACTCTCCGTTCTTTAAGTAGTCACCATCTTCTACTACTAAGTACGGGAAGCCACCATTTGTACGCATATTTACGAGCTGATCACGTACATGTTCCCACTCTTTATCTATTACCTTATATTCTTTTCCTTGGCGTTGGAATAAGTACATATCTTCTCTCATTACGAGATCTTTGTTTAAGTAGTTCCTTAAGAATGATACATCCCATTCGATTTCGCGTACTTCAAAGATTTTGTCACGGCCAGATCCTGGTTTTACACCGCGTCGTTTCATTTCTTCTGTCGGGTTATTGTAGCGCTCCTCTATATCTTCAAACATTTTAATACCTAGGTAGTATGGGTTAATACTTGTTTTTGATGGTTGAACTACACCTGCATTAAGCTTTGCGAATTCAATCGCTTCAGAAGATGTTAAGTCCATTTCACGGAGTATGCGTTGATGCCAGTATGATGCCCAGCCTTCATTCATAATTTTTGTTTCAAGCTGCGGCCAGAAATATAGCATTTCCTCACGCATCATCGTTAATATATCTCGCTGCCAATCTTCTAGCTCACGGCTATATTCTTCAATGAAGAGGAGTAAATCTTTCTCTGGTTGCGGCGGAATTTTCTTCTTTTTATGCATATTAGGTCGTTCTCTCTTTTTGTTTCGATCATCTAAATTCCATAAGTCATCGTACTGTGATATCTTTTTCTTTTCTACATCCTCTTCTAAATCTTCAATACTCCACGCAAGTTTTGGACGCATAATCGATGGGTCAATATGCTCTTGAATGGCAAGTACGGCATCTAAAAATGTTTCTACCTCTGCTTTTCCGTACTTATGCTCATACGCTTTCACACGGTCCGCTGTTGCCGCCATACTTTCTACCATATCTCGCTTCGTATTTGAAAAACGAATATTATTTTTGAAGAAGTCACAGTGTGCTAAAACGTGCGCTACAATTAATTTGTTTTGAATTAAAGAGTTCGTATCTAATAAAAAGGCGTAACATGGATCAGAGTTAATAACGAGTTCGTATATTTTACTAAGACCTAAATCGTATTGTAATTTCATTCTGAAAAACTGTTTTCCAAAACTCCAATGTGAAAACCGCGTTGGCATCCCATATGCACCAAATGTATAAATAATTTCCGCTGGACATATTTCATAACGCATCGGATAAAAATCAAGCCCAAATCCCGTCGCAATTTCCGTAATTTCCGCAATCGCATATTGCAGTGCTTTATCGTCACTTGCTCTCATTATTTTCCCTCCTTACACTTTCCCTTAAGAAAGTGTATGATGAAAAACAAGCTTTCATGAGGATTGATTGCATAATAAAAAGACACCCCCGCAAAAACGAGAATGTCTCATCTATTAACCTTCAATAATCTCCATCTTCTCCGTAATCGGAGTACGAGCTTTTCCTTCTGGCGCTTTATCGAAATAGCCGATATGAAGAATTCCAACGATACGTTGTCCTCTTGTTAAACCGATTCCTTCTATAAATAATGGATTGTAGTTCAATCCGCCTGATTTCCAAACGCAACCTAATCCGCGTTCCCAAGCAAGAAGCTGGAAGTTTTGCATAAATGCACATGTTGCAGCGTAATCTTCGTCACGCTGAATTTGACGCGGATCTTCATTTATATATACAACGATTTGTGCAGGCGTGCTTAAGAAACGATCTGATAAAATTTTACCGCGCTTTGCTCTTTCTTCTTCTGTGAAAGAGTTTAATACTGCATCTACTAATTTCTTGCGGCCTTCTCCAATGTATAATTTACAATTCCATGGTTCACGATATTTATGATTCGGTGCCCACGTTGCGTCGTTTAATAGTTCAATTAATAACTCTTTATCTACCGCTTTGTCTGTAAATGTACGAACAGAGCGCCTTTCTTTAATCACATTAGCGATGGAAGTATATGTAGTCATATTTATCTCTCCCTTATTTTTATCTATATGTATAAGTTTATTGTTGGCATTGATATTGATTTTCAATTTCGATTATACCTTAGTTTTTTACTATTAATCAATGTTTTATGTTGGAAAACTTCTAAAAACGTCATTTCATACTGTGAATAAAAAAACTTAACTTGTTCACAAGTATTTCACATTTTATGGAAATGATATGTGTACAGTTTTCTACATTATCCATCTAGGAGGAGTTTACATGTACAAAAAAATCGCAGTAAGTATGACTATGGCAGCATTATTATGCGGGATATCCACCTTCCCTACGTCCGCTGCCACGCCAAAAGAAGTAACAATGCATCATCATAAACCAATTTCAGAAGAAGAAATGCAATCGCTAGAAAAACTTGGCTATAACAAACATGAAATTTGGAGAGCTGCTCACATTGCAAGAATCAGTAAACAAGAAATAAAAGATGTTTTATCTTACTATAAGCAAAATAAATCTTGGGAGAAAACAGCCGAGCATTTCGGTGTAGATCCAAGTAAGCTGAAAAAGCATCATATGAATAAAGAAACAAAGCAAGCACTGCTACAACAGTTAGCAACTATGCAAAAATCCACACCGGATCAGCTAAAGCAAAAAATGAAAGAATATAACATCAAATTGCGTCATCTTACTGTGTTAACAATCATCTCTCAAAAAAGCAATACCCCTCTTGATGATGTATTAAAAATGAAAAAAGATGGAATGGACATTAAACAAATTGCCGAAAAATTAAATGTAAAAAGAGAAGATATACGAGCGGAAATGATGAAATTAGTGAAGTCTATTAAAGAACAAAAAACAAATTAAAATGCTAAAAAGGAAGAGCCATTCACCACTCTTCCTTTTCTTTATGAACTTTCAATTTTTAAGTATAAATTCCCGTCTTTCCCAAAAACTAACACAAGTAAATGATGTAAGTTAGGGGTGAGAAAATGTTCGGTTTATCATCTAAGAAATCAAAAAAGACTAATACAAAAACACTTTGTTCTATCCCAGAATTTATACAAACCATGAAAGAATCAAGCGATTTTTTTTCTTATAACGTACTTGAAGATGAAACGTTATGCTTGTTTTATTATAAATCTGTCGTGGAAGCACTTATTATTAAACAATTTATTTTAACTCCTCTAAAAAAAGAATCGGAACAAATTCAAAATATCTCTGATTTATGTAATATCGTCTCTATTGAAGATATTATTACCTCCCCTTCTATTGATGATATTCGTGAGAAATTATTAGGTGGATATATTTTAATACGCTTAAAAAACAATTCGAATCCCGATCAATATGCTTTAATTCGTGCTGAAAGTACTGTTTTAGGAACACGATTATATAACGATACAGAAAATGAGTATAGCGTAATCGGTCCTAAAATCGGTTTTGTTGAAAACCTTGATACAAATATACACTTATTACGCCGAAATATTGTAACGGAGCAACTCATTTTTAAAGAAGTTACCGTCGGATCTATATCAAAAACGAAAGTAGCAGTTGCTTATATAGAAGGAGTTACAAATGAACAATTTATCAACACCGCAATACAACGGCTAGAAGACATTGACTTTGATGTCCCATTTGATTCAACTATGATTGAGCAATTTATTAGTGATAATAGCAATTCACCTTTTCCTGTTCTATTACCTACAGAACGATTAGATCGAGCTGTATTTGCGTTAATTAACGGGGAAGTTTTGATTTTAACAGATGGCTCTCCATATGCTTTATCAGGACCAACAACGTTACTGGATTTTTTCATTTCACCAGAAGATTATTATTTACCGTGGATGATTGGATCGTTCTTTCGTATTATTCGTTTTTTTGGGGCTATATTTTCTCTTTTTTCCTCCGCTATTTATACAGCGGCTTTAACATATCATTATCAAATGATTCCTGCCGATTTACTAGGTCCTATTATTTTCTCGAGAGCTAACGTACCTTTCCCTCCTATTCTAGAAGCACTCTTTTTAGAAATTACAATCGAATTGCTTCGTGAAGCAGGAGCACGTTTACCAACGAAAGTCGGACAAACGATTGGGATTGTTGGGGGGATTGTAATTGGCCAAGCATCCGTGGAGGCGGCTTTGACAAGTACAATTTTATTAATTGCAGTCGCTTTATCCGCTCTTGCATCTTTCACAACACCAACCGTAAAGATGTCTTCTACTATCCGGTTATTACGCTTTCCACTTATTCTTTTAGCCGGTGCATTCGGAGGATTAGGCCTTATTGTCGGATTTGTATTCATTTTAGCTCATTTAATTAAATTAAAATCACTTGGATCACCTTATTTATTACCTTTATATCCATTTCGTGGTTTAGGTACAGCAGAAGGTTTTCTTCGATTACCATTTAGTCAAACGGCTCAAAGACCTTCTTTTCTTAGACCAAAATCAAAATGGCGCTATAATCCAAACAAAGCGAAGCAAAAACGTGATGGTGAGAATGAATGAAAAAAATTTTATTGCACCTTATCATTATCTTCTTCATTTTACAAACTGGCTGTACACAAACCTATATAGTGGATACACAGCGTATTATTCATATTGCTGGATTTGACATCACAAAAAACAAAAGATTCCAAGGAACTATCTTATTCCCTGAATACACACATGGTGTAAAGTCTAAGCCAGAGACGCAATCAACATCTGCTCGTTCCCTTGAAACAATCGCTTCACGATTAAATGCGAAATCTCCTCACAATGTCGTTGTAGGTCAAATGCGTGTCGTCCTATTTGGAAAAACGCTAGGAGAACGCGGAATGGGAGAAATTATTACTAACTTACAACGTGACCCAAATATCGGGCGTGATGTACAACTAGCAATTGTAGATGGATCGGCTGAAGAGCTTTTAAATTACGGAAAAAAAAATGGGTCTTTATATATTGCCGATTTACTCGAGCAAAATATACGAAATGAGAACATTCTACAAACCACATTAAACATTTTTTTATATAATTATTACTCTTCTGTATGTGATGCCTATGTTCCTTATATTAAAATGGACGATAATCATTCTATCGCTGTCAAAGGACTTGCCTTTTTAAAAGGCGATAAAGTAGTCATGTATACAGATAAAAGACATTCTGTTTTAGCAAAATTACTTATTAATCCTACGAAAAATGGACGTTACGAAGCAGCAATAAAAAAAGATAAGCATAAAGGTATGGTTGTTATACAAAACTTAGCTGGAGAAAACAAGTATGATATAGATCAAACTGGCGACATACCAAAAGTAAAAATCCATTTAAAATTAAATGGATTAATTAAAAACTCCCCCAATTGGATTGATTTAAGAAAAAAAACAAATATCAACTATATAAGAAAACAAATTGAACGAAATGTTGAAAAAGACTGCGAAGATTTAATAAAACAATTTCAAGAAAAGGAAATTGATCCTTTAGGAATACGAGATGAAATTAGAAGCCATACGAGAAAATGGAATATAAAACAAATTCGAAATATGTATAAAAATGTAGCAGTAGATATAAATTTAGATCTTAATATTGTACAATCTGGAATCGGTGAATAGTGAGGTGAAATGAGCAATGAATACAATGAATACATCAAAAACTGTCTCTCCATATTTTGCATTTATTTTATTGCATTCTCTCCAGATTGGTATAGGAATTCTCGGATATCAACGTGTAATTTTAAAAAACGCTGGTTATGATGCCTGGATTTCTCTTATTATTGCGGGAATTGCAACTCATATTGTACTGGTTTGTATGTTAAAAATGCTTGAAAAAGACGGAGATTTAATTAGCATTCATACAACAACCTTTGGAAAATGGATTGGCTCTATATTTTCTGTAATTTTCACTCTTTATTGCTTATTATTTTGCCTTACTGTTCTTCGTACATATATGGAAGTGATACAAGTTTGGATTTTCCCTACCATTAAGTTATGGAAACTTACCCTTATGTTTTTATTAGTCACTTACTACATTATAAAAGGCGGCTTCCGCTCTGTGACAGGGATATGCTTTTGGGGTATTGTGCTTCCTATTTTCGTGATATTTTTTTTAATTTATCCAATGAAGTATGCACATTTCCGTAATATTTTACCTATTTTTACGCATTCACCTTTTGACATGCTTATATCTGCAAAGCACTCCGCATTGGAATTTCTGGGGTTTGAAACAATTCTTATCTTTTATCCCTTTATTGAAAAAGGAAAATCTTTAAAACGATGGGCCCATGCTGGAATTGCTTTTAGCACCTTAATTTATGTAGTTTTAGCTATCGTATCCTTTATGTATTATAGTGAGGGTCAATTAAACCGTACTATTTGGCCTACTTTAACAATGTTAAAAATAATTAAAGTTCCTTTTATTCAGCGTTTTGAATATATTATTATTTTCGTTTGGTTTTTAATTATTTTACCAAACCTTTGCTTAACCATTTGGTCATCATGTCAAACGATGAAGCGTTCCTTTCATATTTCATTTAAATTTACATTACCGTTTTTTATTTTCATCATATTTTCAGCTTCTCTGCTTTTCACAAACCGTGAAAGTATCAATACATTAAATACCGTACTATCTCAAGCGGGTTTATATATTGTATACGCTTATATCCCAATTTTATTTCTATTTCATTCGCTAAGATGGCGTTTCAAAAATCAGTCGAAAAAATCTTCACCCGACACTCCATAATCTCTGATACAATTTGATTAATACATTTGTAAAGGGGACAAGCGAATGAAAAAGTATGTATTTTCTTTACTTGCAGTACTAAGCTTAATTCTTGCTGGATGCGGAAGTACTGGTACAAATGACCAAAAATCTTCTGAATCAAAAAAAGAAGAACATGACCATGCATCCCACACTCAACAAGCTGACATTCAAGAGAAAACAAAAGGAGTCGACACACTTCCGACCTTCCTAGATAAGCTTGATCCACAAATGAAAGATATTTACACCGTCGCTGGGCAAAATGCAGAGCTATTAGATTGGATTCCATGCTATTGTGGTTGCGGTGAAAGTGTAGGACATAAAAATAATAAAAACTGCTTTATTCGTGAAATTAAAAAGAATGGTGAAGTTGTTTGGGATTCCCACGCAACGACTTGCGTCAATTGCCTAGAAATCGCAGTTGAATCTACTTCCATGAAACAAAAAGGAAAATCAACGCTTGAAATTCGTAACTATATCGATAATAAATACAAAGAAGGCTATGGCAAACCAACACCTACGCCAATGCCAAAAGCTTAAAAAACGAGGGAATTCCTCGTTTTTTCTTTTCATTCTCTTTTTTTCTTAACAAATTCTTTCAAGTGTATTTCTCCTTACTTATCACACACTATATATAACTCTCGGTAAGGAGGGTACACAGTGCAAACATATAACGACTATGATAAAGCTCTCTATTACACGTATTGCTGTAATTGGGATAAATTACTCGTTCTCATGGTTCAAACGAACGATCAATTATTTTCTAAGCGTATTGAGCATTTTTTACACGCTTATCAATACAGCAAAGAACTACCAGAAGTTGATAAACAACTGCAGCTCCTATTTCAATATATTGACCATGCATCCCAAAAGTCGCATGTAGAAGAAGTAGAGCAAATTCAAATGTAAAATATAGCGCTATTCTCTTTAGGAGAATGGCGCTTTTTTAAAATATTAATACCAATAAAAGTTTCCTCTTATAAAACTTTTATTGATAAACATATTTTTTCTTTCTTTTCTATACCACTTCATACTATAATTTAGTATGTAACTATTATAAGAGAGGTATAAAATATGGGACGAGAAAAAAAGCAAGAATATGCTTTACTTACCGCATGGGGAGCTTCTTTTATCGCTACACTAGGAAGTCTGTACTTTTCCGAAATCATGAAATTTGAGCCTTGTGTCCTTTGTTGGTATCAACGCATTTTTATGTATCCATTCGTTTTATGGCTTGGTATTGCTGTAGCAAAGAAAGACTATCGCATCGCAAGTTATTCTTTACCAATCGCAACTATTGGCGCTTGTATTTCTTTATATCACTATGCAATTCAAAAAGTCGCAGCATTTTCAGCAGCTGGGGCAGCTTGTGGACGTGTACCATGTACGGGAGAATACATAAACTGGTTCGGCTTTGTGACAATCCCGTTTTTAGCACTTATCGGCTTTATTACAATCGCTGTTTGTAGCTTTATTGTCATCAAAAACAAATAAGGAGATGAAAGAATGAAAAAAATGCTTATATTTGGTGGTATTATTATCGCCTTGTTCGTGGCAATTTTTGCAGTAACACAAATGGAAGAAAAAAATGCTACTAGCCAAAAAATTGATAATCCTACTGAAAGTAAGACAAACGGTTCTGACTACTACACAAATAAAATCTCTCTTTCAGATCTTCAAAAGAACTTAAAAGAGAAAAAAGAAGAAACAGTATACTTTTATCAAACATCTTGCGTTCATTGCCAAAAATTATCTCCTGTCGTAGTGCCGATGGCTAAAGACTTGAACGTTGATATGAAAGTTATGGATATTGAAAAATTAGATGCTCCTTGGGATGAATATAAAATTCAAGGTACACCAACAATCATTCATTTTAAAGATGGCAAAGAAGTAAGCCGTATTAGCGGTGAACAGCCAAAAGACAAATTAAAAGAATGGCTTGAGCAAACGAAAAAGTAACGAGAAAAGGAAACTCCTTCTACACATGAAATGGGCGTAAAATCCCACACTAATGTATAAGGAGGGGGTTTTATGCCAGAAGTAAGATGTTCTGTTTCCAACTGTTCTTTTTGGGGACAAGGTAACTTTTGTCAAGCAAGTGCGATCGTCGTTCAGCCTGATGCAGATGAAACTGGTCAAACTGAAAATGATTCATATACAGCTGCTGTTTTAACAAACGAGACGCTAGAAAGTTCTGTAGCAACGAGTGTAGAGACTTGTTGTCATACATTTAAGCCTAAATATTAAACATAAAAAGCATACGATTCATCGTATGCTTTTTTACATCCCTCTCCAAAAATCATGCATAATAAAAAAATATAAAATAACGAGAACGGCCGTCCCGCATAGGGTAATGCGCCGATATATACTCTTCTCTCCTTCCCTCGCTTTCACAAACGCCCAAATAAATCCGAAGAATAATATTAAATCAACATATGGAACATAAAAAGAAAAGACGAGAAACGCATATAAATACACGATAAATAAACAGGTCGTTACTAAGAAAACTTTAAACGCAAATTCACTTTTCATAATATAACCGCCCCCTATCTGTACTGTATTATATTCAGCAAAATACAATAGTTGCAGTTAAACTCCAAGTATAAATAAGCTACCGTCTGTAATACGGTAGCCATTACGGAACATTGTATTTCCGTTTATATATATTACTTAAGATCGAAGAAGGAATTTGCTCGTAACGAATTTTCTCTCCTGTTTCATCTATAATATACGAATTGTTTCCTATATAATATATTCCATCTTTTCGCTTTGAGTACACTGGATATCTTTCGTTCGGCAATACCGTTTTCACTTTCGTTAACTGTCCATTTGGTTCTTGCCAATATATATCTGCGCGGTCTACTAACGTAAGTACTCCAATTTGTTCTTCTTCTATTTTTCGTCCATTCCAGCTCACAACGCGATAACCAAGCTTATTCGCTTCATATTCGGGGCTCGTATGAAAACGAGAAATGATTACTTTTGTTTGTAATTGTACTCGGTCATATAACCATTGTATATCCCTGTCATGCATGCGAATACAGCCATTTGATTCCCTACTTCCAATCGTCCATTCCCGATTTGTCCCGTGAATCGCATATTCATTCTTATCTAGCCCAAGCCATCTCGTACCAAGAGGGTTATTCGGTGCACCCCCAGCTATTTTTTTTCGATGGTATTCTTTATTTTTAAATTTAGTTATAATACAAAAATTACCTTCAGGCGTAGGTGTACGATCTCTTCCAGTCGTTACTGGAAATGTTTTTGTGTAATTTCCATTCTCAAAAAAAGACAACTGGTTTGTGGTAAGATTCACTAATATTAAATGATCTGTATCAGCAAAAGCACTAACCGGTAGGAAGAAAAATAATAGTAAAACGAAACATACCCTTTTCACCTATATCCCCCCTAGCGCTCACCATAATAATTGTAATTAGCTTTACTTTGCTCTTATAAATGAAAACTATCCATTTACAATAACGCCCCCATTTACATGTATCATTTGTCCCGTAACATAAGAAGAATCACCAGACGCTAAATATACATATGCCGGCGCTAACTCATATGGTTGACCAGGCCTTTGCATCGGGACATTGCTCCCAAACTGAGAGACTTTCTTCTCATCAAAGCTCGATGGAATAAGCGGTGTCCAAATCGGTCCCGGCGCAACACCATTTACACGAATTCCTTTTTGTACTAATGATTGAGAAAGTGATCTTGTAAAAGCAACAATAGCTCCTTTTGTTGCGGAATAATCAATTAACGTTTCATTTCCTTCATATGCAACGATAGATGCCGTATTTATAATGACATCTCCTTGTTTTAAATGAGAAAGTACTGCTTTCGTAACGTGAAAATAAGAAAAAATATTAATACGAAAAGTCTTTTCTAGCTGTTCTGCTGTAATATACTCTAGTCCTTGCTGCGGATATTGCTGCGCGACATTATTTACTAAAACCTGTAAACTACCTAGCTGCTGGACGGTCTCTTGAACAACATCTTTACAATGCTGTTCATCACTTAAATCACCCGGCAACAATACACACTTTACTCCTTCTTTTTCAACACGTTGTTTCGTCTCATTTGCATCTTCTTCCTCATCTAAATAAGCAATCGCAATATTTGCTCCCTCTTTCGCAAAAGCGATGGAAACAGCTCGTCCAATCCCACTATCTCCCCCTGTAATTAATACATTCTTTCCTTTTAACTTTTCGCTACCTTTATAATTTGAATCTTCAAACTGCGGAAGTGGATTCATTAATGATTCAATACCAGGCTGTTTATTTTGATGTTGCGCTGGCATTGTTACAAAGTTTTTTTGCTGTGGCATAGCTTCTTTCAACTCCTTTTCCTTATAATGTGCATAATAAAAACTGAAATTCACACATCAAGTTACGATTAATATTCGAATTTAAGACACAAAATATGAATTGTTGTAAACTTTTTATACAAAACTATTGCAAAATAGTTAAAAAACGAATATTATATATAACTGTTGTGAAAATTATTCGTAAACAGAAAGGATGTTTATATGTTTAACCTTTCAAAACATAAAACTTCTATTAAAACTGAAATTATGGCAGGTATTATTACCTTCTTAACAATGGCATATATCATTGTCGTAAACCCTGTCATCCTTGGGGATGCAGGTGTTCCATTTGAACAAGCATTTACAGCAACAATTATCGCTGCTGTTGTCGGAACATTATTTATGGCGATCTTTACAAACTTACCAATCGCAATTGCACCAGGTATGGGATTAAATGCTTACTTCTCTTACTCTGTTGTAAAAGCGCATGAAGGCATGACTTTCGCAATTGCATTCTCTGCTGTATTCGTAGCAGGTATGATTTTAATTTTGCTATCATTTACATCTTTCCGTACAAAATTAATGGAAGCAATTCCTGAAAACTTAAAACATGCAATTACTGCTGGTATCGGGCTATTTATCGCCTTTATCGGTTTACGTTTAACAGGTATCGTTACAAAAAATGATGCAAACTTAGTTGGACTTGGTGATCTTCACTCTGCTCCAGTTCTACTAGCATTAGCTGGACTTGGAATTACTATTATCCTTATGTCTTTAAATGTAAATGGCGCACTATTTATCGGTATGCTATTAACTGGTATTATCGCTTTCTTCACAGGACAATTAACATTCTCAAACGGTGTTACATCAATGCCTGGATTACCAGAAGGAATTATCGTTTCAAATCCAATTACTGCTGTATCTGAC
>NZ_JAKUFQ010000056.1:0-34426 GCF_022663475.1 Bacillus cereus group sp. BfR-BA-01382 | reverse complement strand
GTTTTACCGTCTTGACCTTCTGGTTTTGGTTCTTCTGTTTTGCCACCGTTAGGTTCTTCTGTTTTACACGTTCCGAACTTATCTAACGTTTCTTTCAATGTTTCCTGGCTTATATTGCTCCAGTCTGAAACAAAACGAAAGACAACAACGTCTCCAGATTTTAATTTATAACTATCTGCTCCGACTTCTGCAGACTTATCATTTACATCATACAGCCAAGCACTTGTAGCCCCGGCCATTAAACCATCGATGCCTTTTACATATGTTCCAAACGACATCGTTTCAGATTCTACCTTGTCCCCCATGACCTTTTGCAGCAAACTTAAAGCTGTTTCCCCATCTTTAATTTGCTCTTCTTTCGGACATAACATAATGCCTTTTTGTGATTCCCCAATAATTGCAAGTTTTGCTGTATTTCCTTCAGCAAACGTAATATGTACTGTATTCGCAAAAGAAACAAATACAAGTGTCACTGCCATTAACGACGTAAGCAGCCATTTTTTCAACATTGCCATCCCAAAATTTCCTCCCTTACTACCATTTACACAAAAAAAGGCCCTTCAAGGGCGTGCGATTGACACTCTCTTTTTGTAAGTGTCGAACAAAAATGTACAACACCTCCTACCCGCATCATTCGCGGCTATATTTGTATAGGAAAAATAATTTTGTTTATGAACGTATCATTGTGATAACATTCACTTTTCTTGGCACAACTTACTCCCATTTAAGTTATCATAAAACGATAAACCTATACATTCTGTAAATTTTAAATTTCTGTATTATTTTACTATTGACAAAGAATTTTGTCCATGCTTTATCGGATTTATTTTCTAAGAATAATAACTTATTAACTCTTAACTATGTAAACTCTTTTCACTAATAATGACGCCATCTTCATCCGCATAGACATATTCATTTGGATTCCATTCTACTTGTCCAAAGTGCAATGAAATATTTCGTTCTCCTTTTCCTTCTTTCACACTTCTATTTGGCATCGTTCCTAACGCTAAAATACCAATATTAATATTCTTTAGTTCACTAGAATCACGAACATACCCATTCACAATAATTCCTGCTAGCTTTCTTTCTTCCGCAATAGCTGCCAAATTATCACCGAGTAAAGCACAATTCGTAGACGCTCCGCCATCAACAACTAATACTGTTCCTTCTGGTAATGTTTGCAATCCTTCCTTCACTAGTACATTATCATCTTTCACTTTTACAGTTGCAATTTTTCCGTAGAATTGTTCTTTCTTCCCAAAAGACCGAAAAGACTGGCGACATATTTGTAATTCCTTTTCAAATTCATCACATAGATCTGTAGTTTTCCACATCTTGTTCCCTCTTTTCCTTTTTCTTTCTACATAACATATTCTTGGCTTATTATCGTTTCCCTGTCTAATATTGCAATAATTTGTATGTACGGGAAAGGATACAAAAACTATTGCCTTAAGAAGCTACCTTTATTATAATCTATTTCACAGATTAAATTCAGAATATTAAAAATTAACAAAGTGAAGAAGGAGGGATTTTATGCAAATACAAACTGAGGCAAAAAAACAACCTAGTAAACCAAAGTTTAAAATGCCTGATGCGTACGTACTACTATTTTTTATTGCCTTACTTTGCGCCATTGCTACTTATTTCGTTCCTGCTGGAGAATTTAAAAGGGTTACAAACGGGACCGTTACAACGACAATACCAGGTAGCTATCATTCTGTTCCGCAATCACCTGTAGGATTTGTTTCTTTTTTTACCGCTATTGAAAAAGGAATGACACTTGCTGCTCCTATTATCTTTCTAATTTTATTTACAGGTGGAGCCATTGCAATTCTTGAAAAAACAGGTGCTCTTGACGGTTTAATCTATCATGTTATTAACAAATTTCGTAATCAGCAATTACTTTTCATTTGTATAGTTGCTTCGCTTTTTTCTATTCTTGGAACGACTGGTATTATCGTTAACTCAGTTATCGGTTTTATCCCCATCGGCATCATCGTTGCACGCACATTAAAATGGGACGCTATCGTCGGTGTAGCAATTATTTATTTAGGCACTTATGCTGGTTTTAATGCTACTATTTTATCTCCCTCACCTTTAGGCATTTCACAAAAGATCGCAGAACTTCCGATGTTTTCCGGGATTGGTTTACGCACCGCAATCTATATATCTTTTTTACTTGCCACTATCCTTTATATAAATTGGTATGTAAAACGCTTGAAAAAATCAAATAAAGGAAGCATTCTCGGCGACAACTGGTTTCCAAGTAACGCTCTTTCAAACGAAAAAGAAACAGAGAAAAAAGAAGTTCCTTGGACGATACGTCATAAATTAATTTTACTCGTTTCAGCTTTATCATTAATTGCATTTTTAATAGGCGCTTTTCGTCTACATTGGACGGACGCAGAAATGACCGCTACTTTTATTTTCATTGCAATTACAGCAGGAATAATAGGTGGCATGAAAGCAAACGATATCGCATCCACTTTTCTAACTGGCTGCCAAAATCTTATCTACGGTGCTTTAATCGTCGGAATGGCTCGCTGTATTTCAGTCATTTTAGAACAAGGCAAATTACTTGATACAATCGTTAACCAACTCGCACAAGCTCTCGAAGGACAAAGCCCTGTATTTGGTGTTATCGGCATGTATGTGAGTAGTGCCGCATTACATTTCCTCATTTCATCCGGGACAGGAGAATCGGTTATTTTCATTCCGATATTAGCTCCATTAGCTGATTTCATGCACATTACACGCCAAGTTACAGTACAGGCTGTTATGCTTGGGGAAGGTGTAGTAAACTGCTTAAATCCAACTTCCGGTGTTTTAATGGGCGTTCTCGCAGCAAGCGGCATTTCTTACGGCAAATGGATTCGATTCATGGCTCCACTTGCATTCATTTGGTTTATCATTGGACTTGTTTTTCTTATTATTGGGGTGAATATTGAGTGGGGACCGTACTAAAATACCCATATATACTTAACTTGATAAAATATCTATCCTATTCTCCTCTTCAATCCTATAAAAATCATTTATTCTAGTAAACATATAAGAAGGGATTGATCATAATGATCAATCCCTTTTATCAAAATATAATACCTTTAAAAATCTTAGTTCCAAATTTTATTTACCCATTCAGGATGATCAATAAAAGGATTGCGGTTATGTTGATATTTTGTAAAAATCACTTCATTACGCTTTCGCTCTAAATCATCGACCGGGTCTTGTTCATTCCATTTTAATAAAACAGATAGTTTCCCCATGTATGCATCTTTATTGTTATTCACTTTTTCATTTAGTTCTAAATCTATTTCGCCGTTGTCCCCCTCGTAACGAACAGCCATATAAAACAGCATTCTAGCAATATCTCCTTTTACACTATCACGAGGTTCCCAAGAATCACTATCATATTTACATTCTGTCGCTTCAGAATGATTTACACCACCGTTATCAAAATCCAGATTTCCACGTGAACTATTTACAGATACATCCGTCGCTCTTAAATGATGTAGATCTGTTCCAGGTCCTGCAGTCGTTCCAAAGTCACCGTGAGATTTTGCCCAAACATGCTCTCGGTTCCAGTTATTTACTCCTGATCCATTCGTAAGCTTCCCTTGCGAACGACCAGTATATAAGAGTAACACATTATTTTTATTATTTGGATCTTCATCAGTATCTCTTAGTGCTTCCCAAACCGCACTGTATGATAACTTTGTATGATTATCAATAATATTATGCAGTTCCTTCTTTAATTCTAACCCCGTTTTTCCTATTGCGTTATTATAATATGTATCGTCATAACTTTTTACAATAATCTCTTGTGCTGATGCAGGAGCTACTTCACCGTGTATAGTATCTGTGAATGATAGCGATGCAGAACCTAAAATAAAAAATGAAGATAGTGTAATCATAGCAATCTTTGTATTTCGAAACTTCATATACCCATTCCCCTTTAAAATATAATTTGAAGCTATTCACTAAAAAGTGCTTTCTAACCCCCGAAACCTTTTAGAAATCCATACCCCTTTTCTGTTTATTTAATACACGACTCTATCCAGTCTGTATCACTTCTAAACTTTTTGTTTATTCACATTCCAAACAATTTCACTTTTTACATGGAATATCCTTCTCTTATAAAGATTATTAAAATATTCTTTACAATTAAAAAGTAGTTTAATATTAACTTATAAATTTAAGTTTATTTATGCAATAATGCATATTTGATAAATACTTTAAAAAACAGTTTGAATAAAAAGCATTCAAAGAAAACCATGCCACAAAACAGATACAATCTAAGACAGAAATAATAAAAATCAAGATGATAGCTCGACTTTTCCCTTTTCTATAACTGTCTTTATTTTTGTGTAAAACCTTTCTTTCTCTGAATAATACGTACAAAAATAGATTGGATACCATGTAGGCACCAATCTATTTTAATTAAAGAAACTGTGTCAATTCTGAGTTCACAACACGTTGTGCAGTAATGATAACACTGTCAGCTGTTAGTCCATAAACACTATATAGTCCACCAGGTTGATTAGGAACAATTTGAACTTCATATTCAAATGCTTGTCCAAAAGCAGGATGAACTAAACTTAGAGTTGCAAAAGTAGAAGCATTAGAATTCACATTGAAGTTTACCTGTTCAATTAATACTAATGAACCGTCAAGTCTAAAAACTCTAGCTACTCCAGTAAGTGGGCCCGCAGTACGGTTAAGGATCTTTACCCTAACTCTATTTGCATTAGCAGGTTGATTTCCTACGTTTTCAATTGGTCCTGTAGTAAGTGCCATATAACATCACCCCCATTATATTATTATGATATTCAACGGTATATATTGATGTTATAGTTTAATTACCCAATTTATTTTAAATAAAAAAGCTTGTTTCTTATATTTTCTATAAGAAACAAGCTTTTTTTTCAACTACCATTCCTAAGACAAGTTTATCCGTCTCGAAAACATTTACAGTTACTTGACGTTTATGCTGGAGCAGAACTACTACTATTTACTTTGCATTGAATCTATATATTTTTTAACTACTTCATATACATATTCTTGATTTGCGGCTGCTGTATTTGGGTTATATTTCCCGCCGTTTGTTTTATTATTAGATAATACTCGAATCCCTAAAAATGGGACATCATAAGCTTTCGCGATTTGAGCTGCAGCAGCTCCTTCCATTTCTTCTACAGATGTACCGTATTTTGTATGGAACCACTTAATTCTATCTACTTCATTATTCCAAAGGTCTGCTGAGCCTATAGTACCTTCAACCACTTTACCTTTTGTATATTTATCTTTTACCGCATTAGCTGCTGCAAGTAAATCCTTATCTCCTTCGTAGTATCGGATTTTCTCAGCATTTGGATCTTCTCCTGCACTTCCTTCAGAAGCCATTAAGTCCATAGATATCCATTTTGTCGGCTCAATTCCTTGATTCTCATCCATATTTGTTGTTTTTAATGAACCTATATTTGCAACTTGTTTTCCTAATACAATATCAAATACATTTAAATTTGGATCATGTCCACCTGATGTTCCTTGGTTAATAATTGCTGTAGGTTTATATTTTTCAATAGCCACCGCTGTAGCAGCTGCTGTATTCTCCATTCCTTTACCTGTTTTCGCAACGATTACAGGATAATTGTCGACAGTTCCTTTATAAAATACAAAAGTTCCAGACTTTTCTTCTTTCACATTTTTTAGCCTTTTCGCAAACTTTTCTGCTTCTATCGGCATTGGCCCTTGAATTAAGATAGGTTTTTGATTGCTTTTTTCCTCAACTTGTTTCGGACTCGCATTACATCCCACAAGTATCGAGAATGACAATGCAACAGTAGTTACTAGGGCAGCACATTTTTTCAACGTATTCTTCTTCATAAATAATCTCTCCTCTTTCTCTTGTTGTGTTTTCTATACTCGATGCTTTTGGTCCAAACAAAAAAGTTCTAGAAATTGTAGAAGAATCTCTACTTTCTAGAACTACGGTAGTCAAAGTTAATTGAGCAAAAGATAAAACAAATGCCAAATTATAGATCGGTAGCGCTCATTAGCATAGAACGGCCGAATACTTTAACCCGTAGTCCAGTTCTTTCATTGGGAACTAGGTAGAAACGCTCGGACCATATTACCGAGTATATACGAGTGATGTTATTCAAAATTATTATATGGATAATATAACAAACTATTAGTGTGCGCGCAATTAAAACATGAACATTTTTCGTTAAGTTTTTAAAAATGTTCGTTTTTAAAGATAAATCCGATAAAAAAATAACCTTCCCAAATAACTTACATCGTAAAAAAAATATATACTAAACTAGTTTATCCTACAGCAATCGTTAATGAAAATCTTCCTAAAATAAAAAGAAGTCCCATAAAACTAGAACTTCTTTTTATATGTATATTTACTTCGTTACCTCTCCAAACTGCGCTCTCGTCACTTTCGCCAAGTCATCCACTTTCAGCTCAATTTGTATACCAATCTTCCCGCCACTTACGATCATCGTTTCAAGTGATTGGGCGCTTTCATCGATACATGTAGAAAATAACTTCTTCATTCCGACTGGTGAACAACCACCGCGAATGTATCCTGACACTTTCGTAATATCTTTTACAGGAATCATTTCAATCTTCTTTTCACTTACTGCTTTTGCGGCAGCTTTTAAATTTAATTCCTCATCTACTGGGATGATAAACACATGATAATTTTTACTATTCCCTTGAGCGATTAACGTTTTATATACTTCTCTCACTTCTCGTCCAATTTTCTCGGCTACTGATACGCCATCAATTTTCCCATCGTCTGGATCATATGACATCATCGAATATTCGATCTTTTCTTTATCTAATATTCGCATCGCATTTGTTTTATCTTTTTTCATAACGTTCTCCTTAAAAGGTTATTTCATATTATTAAGTTTTATTATACACCATTTTCCATTTCTCCTACATAACTTCACGTATATTTCAAAACTAAAAATATTGATAATTCAAAAATCATCTGATATAATTTGGAAAAACTTACGTTAAGGAGAGATTTGCAATGCGAAATTTTAATACTTCTTTCCAACTTCATCATCATACGTAACGCCGTGTATCCGAAGAAAAATTTTTCTTCGTGGGTACAGGGCTTTTCCTGTTGACCCACGAAGCGTTCATAAAGCTATGTGGGTATTTTTATACCTGCATAGCTTTTTTTAATTAAAAAAAGGAGTGATTACAATGGAAATGAAAAATGTAAAAGGAACGAAAGACTATTTACCAGAGGAGCAAGTGCTGCGAAATAAAATTAAAAGAACTTGCGAAGATACATTTGAACGATACGGATGCAAACCGTTAGAGACACCAATGTTAAATATGTATGAGCTTATGTCTTACAAGTACGGTGGTGGCGATGAAATATTAAAAGAAATATATACACTTCAGGATCAAGGAAAACGTGACCTTGCCTTACGCTATGATTTAACAATTCCATTCGCAAAAGTCGTTGCAATGAATCCGAACATCCGCCTTCCTTTTAAACGGTATGAAATTGGAAAAGTCTTTCGAGATGGACCAATTAAACAAGGAAGATTTCGTGAGTTCATTCAATGTGACGTTGATATAGTTGGTGTAGAATCAGTTATGGCAGAAGCTGAACTTATGAGCATGGCGTTTGAGCTGTTCCGAACATTAAACTTAGAGATAACGATCCAATATAATAACCGAAAACTGTTAAATGGTATTCTTCAGGCCATTAACATCCCTACTGAATTAACAAGTGACGTCATTTTATCATTAGACAAAATCGAAAAGATTGGGATTGATGGTGTACGAAAAGATGTATTAGAGCGCGGAATTTCTAAAGAAATGGCTGATACAATATGTAATACTGTATTATCTTGTCTAAAGCTTTCAATTGATGACTTTAAAGACGCTTTCAATACTCCAATCGTTGCCGATGGAGTAAACGAATTGCAACAATTACAGCAATATTTAATCGCTCTTGGAATAAATGAAAATGCTATATTCAATCCGTTTTTAGCGCGAGGACTTACAATGTACACAGGCACCATATATGAAATCTTTTTAAAAGATGGATCGATTACATCTAGCATCGGTAGCGGCGGTCGATACGATAATATTATTGGGGCATTCCGTGGCGATAATATTAGCTATCCAACAGTCGGTATTTCATTCGGTTTAGACGTTATTTATACAGCACTCTCACAGAAAGAAACGATATCATCTACAGCGGATGTATTTATCATCCCACTCGGGACAGAATTACAATGCTTACAAATTGCCCAGCAATTACGTTCTACCACTTCCTTAAAAGTCGAACTCGAACTAGCAGGACGCAAATTAAAACGTGCTCTTAATTATGCCAATAAAGAGAATATCCCTTACGTGCTTATTATTGGTGAAGAAGAACTTAGTACAGAAACCGTTATGCTGCGGAATATGAAGGAAGGTAGTGAGGTGAAGGTTCCCCTTTCTTCTTTAAGTAGTTATTTATAATACGAACCACCCTCGTTTGGGTGGTTTTTCTATTTTATAGATAAGGAAACAATTAGTTAACATAAAATAATTATATTATACTAAAAACCACAAGTGTTTAATATCCAATCACCTATCTTTTTTGGTAATATATAGATATTAATTATTTTAGGAGGATTTACTTTGAAAACTTACATACAAGCACTAAAGTGGCCTACAGGGATCTATCATCTTTTATTACTTCCTTGCTATTATATATTTCCAAGTCTTGTTAACCTAGATGGGATACCTTTACTACTATTGATTGCTTTACATATCACTACTATTTTATTAGCTAAAAAAGCAGGCATGAATACGTACGCTCATTATATAGGTATTATCGTTACTCTAGTTGCCTTCTTTCCTTATATAGAAATCCTTCTACATATGATAGCAGCCATTTTTCTTTTATTAGATGCTGTTTCTATGAATGCAAAAGAAGTGTATGATTCATAGATGGATAAAATGAAACTTTAATCCATAGAGTTTTGAGATAGGTTGGCAAAAAGGATTTACTTTTTAAGTAAACCTTTTTTTCATTTTTAATTACTTTCCTTACTCAAGACTAATAAAAGAATATTCTGTTTATTTTTTATAAATTTCTAAATATTTATAATACATTCAAATTAACATACATTTTAGTTATGTAAAAAATCTAAGTTTTAAGGAGATGAATCCATGCTGAAAAAGTTGGTAGCAGGTGCATTATTAACTGTTTCGTCGTTAACTGGAGGACTGGGGTCAGTATCAGCTAGTACCGAAAAGGATTATTCGATTAGCTCTTTTGAATATGTAACTGTAGATGAAAAGACTGTAGATTCGTTTAACAAATTGGGTGCTCCATCTAAGGAAGACGTAAAAATAACTGTAGTTCTACCGAAACAAAATCAAAATGGAGACTGGTTATCTTATGGATTTTCGAACAAAGAAAGTTTAGATTCTTTTATTGAAAAAGACAAACAAAGGTTGAATAATACAATCAATCCCCTTGGTGTTGGAGGGAGCGGACCTAATAGTACAGATTTCTATGAACATGCAAATAAAGGTGGCGAGTATTTTTCTCTTAGTAGCGGTTTTAAAAATTTGCCTCCTAATTGGCAAAATAGAATTTCTTCTGTAAGTACAGCATCCCCTACTGCTAGCTATTCGACAACGCTATGGGATCGTACTTCAACTGAAGGATATGGTAAAGGTATCGTCTTCAAACACTCTGATTGGTATGGTAAAACTGTAAACTTGAATGACTTTGCAATTTCAGCAGTTGAAGTTAAAAAGTAAAAAACATAGAAATAAAGTGAAACTTTAATCAGTGGGGGTTTTGTTCATCCCCCACCTAACTTCTTTGCTTCCACTGAATTTTGAGGTGGGGATCTTACTGCCCGTTAATGCGGGATAAAAGGTGTCTTTACGTATGGAAAACACCTTTTATTTCTACAACTCTTAACTATTATTTTTCGTATTCCTACTTTCCAAAACTTTCTCCATATTATGAGTCGCCCATTCCATCATTAATAGAATCATTGGACGTAGTGATTCACCAAGCTCAGTTAACGAATATTCTACTTTAGGTGGAACTTCACGGTATACTTCACGATGGATGATGCCGTCTGCTTCAAGTTCTCTCAGCTGCAGTGTTAACATTCTTTGTGTGATATTAGGTTTTAATCTTTTTAATTCATTAAACCGCTTTGTACCATCTAATAAATGATACAAAATAACCCCTTTCCATTTTCCACCAATAACCTCAACCATAGCTTCAACTGGACAAGAATATTTATTTAAAAATGGGTAATTTATATTATTTTCATTCGAACAATCCATCATAACTCCTTTCCCTTACCAATAGTATCTTTTTTGATACTATAACACAAAAATGTGCGTACTTGTGTCTATGTTACTTTAAAAATATAATTTACTTACAAAATAAATTAACGAAAAGAGGAACTTTTATGACAAATACAAAAGAAATTACAAAAGAGAAAATTATGGAGGCTTTTCATTTCAGACATGCATGTAAAGAGTTCGATCCTATACACAAAATTTCAGAAGAGGATTTTAAATTCATTTTAGAAACAGGCAGATTATCTCCTTCTTCTTTTGGATATGAGCCTTGGAAATTTATTGTCGTACAAAATAAAGAATTAAGAGAAAAACTACAACCGTATTCATGGGGCGCTGGTGGGCAACTTGCAACAGCAAGCCACTTCGTCATTGTTCTTTCAAGAAACATTAAAGATATGCACTATGATGCAGAGTATATTAAATATATGATGAACGATATTATTGGATTGCCTGAAGACACTCAAAAAATTAGATATGAATTCTTCAAAAAGTTCCAGGAAACAGATTTTAACTTATTACAATCCGATCGTGCTGTATTTGATTGGGCATCTAAACAAACTTATATTGCTTTAGGTAATATGATGACGAGCGCAGCTCAAATCGGTATTGATTCTTGTCCAATAGAAGGATTTGATAAAGAGGAAGTAGATTCTTTACTTCGTCAAGAAGGCATTATACAAGGCGATAACTTTGAAGCATCAGTTATGGTTGCCTTTGGTTACCGTAAAGAAGAGCCAAAGCGTGATAAAACAAGACAGACTATGGATACAATTGTTGAATGGATTAAGTAATATAGCACACACAAATAATGCTCCTAATAGCTGGATACTTATACTAAAGAACTATCAGTCGTTTTTCTTATGTATGAATTTGATTTTTCATGGAAAGATATATTAGTATGTATACAGTTTGAGCGCTCTATTTTTAGAGTCGAACAGGAGGAGAATGAATATGTCTGATATTGAAGTTGGCGAAGTGTTTACTCTTAGTGATGAGAATAACGAAGAGCAAGAAGTAGAAGTACTTGGAGCGATGGATGTCGAAGGCGCAGAATATATTGCAGTTGCCTTTGTTGAAGATATCCAAACAGAAACTGAGGAAGACATTGATATTTTCTTTTTAAAAGTAGAAGAAGATAATGAGTTTTCATACATTGAAAATGATGAAGAGTTTGATAAAGTATCTGCTGCGTTTGAAAAGATTTTAGATGAACAAGAACAAGAGTAAACACGAGGGGGGATGCATATCCGCCCTCTTTTTATTTATTACTCATCCAGAGACTCACGCAGTAATTGCAGTACATCTTTCATCGCAAAAGGTCCATCTTTTTTAACATGCTCCGCAAATTCTGAAACGAGACGTAATGTTCTCACACTTTCGATTGGATGTTCTCCTGATGCACTTTCAGCTGAAAGCATAACTGCATTCGTCCCGTCCAGTACAGCTTGAAACACATCAGTCACCTCTGCTCTTGTTGGAATAGAATGATCTACCATAGATTGAAGCATTTGTGTTGCTGTAATGACATATGTATTCGTTCGATTACATTCCTGAATCATCATTTTCTGTAAAAGCGGAATGCATTGATACGGTAACTCTACTCCTAAATCGCCCCTTGCAATCATAATTCCATCTGCTTCTTTACATATATCTTGAAAATTCTCGATTGCTTCCATCGTTTCTATTTTTGCAATTACATTAGGTGACGTTTCTTTATACTGTTGTATAAAATCCCGTATTTCTTTTATATGACTAGGTTTTCTTACGAAAGAACACGCGATAAAATCAACATTCTCTTCTAAAAGAAACTGAATATCTTTTTTATCTTTCTCTGTAATAGCTGGTAAACGAACAGCCGCATCTGGTAAATTAACTCCTTTATGAGATGAGATATTGCCACCTGTTTTTACCTTCGTTTCTATTTTGTCCGTACTTATCTTTTCAACAATTAATTCAACTTCTCCATCATTAATCAAAATTCTACTGTCTACTTTCACATCATTCGCAATTCCTTCATAATCAACGCTTGCTTCTGTATTACTCCCTGTAACTGGTTGTGTATGTAAAATAAAAGAATCTCCTGCCTGAAGTGTAATTTGCTCTCCCTTCACTTCACCTAATCTTATTTTAGGACCTTGTACATCACCCAAAAATTTAATAGAGTCATCTAATGATTTCACTAAACGAATGATGTCTTTATGACTTTCATGCGTGCCATGCGATAAATTTAGTCGAACAATTTTCATACCATTCTTTATTAACTGTGCTAACGTTTCTTTATTATTACTTGCGGGTCCAATTGTACAAATTCGATCAATTGTCATTTTTGTCACCATCCTTTTTTAAATAAGTTTCCCATATGAATTTAAAAATAACAGACATAATGACATGAATAGATTAAAATTTACACAAATTTCATAAGGTTAAACCTATATTCCTTGCTGGCTAAGCATTAGAAGATATATTCGCTTTTTTGCAAATGAAGATATGTTGAATTGAAAGTAAAAGAAAAGTTAAATATGGGATAAACCATTGAGAATTTCGAATTTTTCATATATTGTACGAATTGAGTTCGAACTCAAAAATTTAAAAAGGTGGGAAAATTAGTGAATATGAAAAAATCTTTATCGGTGACAACTTTAGGGTTAGCGGTTTTAGGTTTTGGTTTTACTAATAACGCAAGTGCTTCAGAGGTCGACACTGTAGACAAGCAGCCCGTTTTAGTTGACTTTGATACAATTCAATCAACAAAAACATCTATTGTTCCTAGTTTGACTGTTGCAGCTGCACCTAAGAATGACTCTAACATTAGCGTATATACTCCCTTTTTTGGTAACCCATATGCAGTTGCGAAATCGAAATCAACTACGACCGAAGACTATGTTTATGCAAAAGCAAGAACTTTCAATGGCGATGGCTCATTAGTAAATACGAAAAGTAATAGTGCAAAAAAATCATCCTTTGTAAATGCTACAGCGACCAACACAAGCGTTTATTATGGAGATGATTACGCTATCGGTAATCATACCTATAAATTAAGTGGTTATAATGATGTAAATCACGAAACAAAAGCCTTCTGGTAAGAAAGAGAAAAAAGATATGCATCTTGCATATCTTTTTTCTCTAATACTTTACATATATTGAGGTGCTATTTATGAAACAAATATATATTATTAGCGGTGTTTTACTTATTTCATTACTTACAATTTATATTTTGTTCAATACTTCAATCATACAACCTCATCCTCTTTCCATAGAAAATAAACGAGAGCAACAAACCAATACTATTTCTTACGGATTGAAGGATAATCAAGGCCAACATATCAACAATGGCAGTACAATTACTAGTGAGGATAATAAAATTAATGTAACATTATCATTCGTACATACTATTAATGAAAACCGAAAATATGGATTAATTGTTCTAGAAGATTACGAACAAAAACCTTTTAGAATAGAAGATACTACTAATGAAATATCACACTATTTTTTTGATATGAAACCAAACAGTTCAATTACTACGAAAATCTCTTTACACACCTCTCCTAATGGAAATGAATTAACCTTTTTAATAATTAAAAAACCTGAATACAAATTAAAAGATAATAACTTAAATAAAGCAGCAATTTTAGAAGATATTCTAAGTATGCGATATTCAATGCATCCTTTTCAGAAAGAAAACGAAAAAATAAAACTCTCCCTTATAGATCCAGATGCTATTTTAAAAGATGGTCTTTACGAACCATTATTTGTTACGAACCGTGAAGAGAACTTACAAACTGTCTTCTTTGAAAAGGAAGGCAAGCAATTAACCCTATCAAACGGTAATGAAACGAATGATGAAATGACTTACGCAATCGTAGCTTTTAAAGATTGGAAACAAGTTGAAATATTTAACAATAGAAAAGTCGTTTATACTAAGGTTGCACCTGAAACAAGACAAATCTTTAATTTCACATTGCCTTCAGTGGATCAGGAAAGTAATTTTCAACTCGTTGCTTTTCCATTTCCTTTTAAAGTTAGCGAAGAAGATTATATCAGTCAACAAGCATTCAGTTCCTTTCGCATCGTAATTGAAAATGATAATAAATAAGTTATACTGTGCACATTACAACAACCTAAAAAAGGCCTACTCACACGAGTAGGCTTTTGAAACTATGAAAGTTTCGTCAATAACTGATTTAAATCTTTTTTCGTTTTCGTCGTTAATGATTTCATTTTATTAATATCGATTTTTTCTTTCTCCGCTCCTACAATTAACGGATACATACTTTGACCGATTGTTTTAGAATCCGTCGGATGTGATGCTTCTAGCTCTTTTTCAATCACGTCCCACTTTTCATTAATTTGTTTGCCAAGCTTATTCACTGTTTCCAATTTTGGATTAGCAGCTAACTGCTTGTCCAAGCTATCAATTAATGCCACAACTTCTTTAACGTTCGTTTTCACAGCAACACTTTTCTTCGGATCTTTCGTTGTCTTTTCGTTATTGTTTGTGTTTGAGCTTGTACTTGTGCTTTGATCTGCTGTTTTCCCGCTAGTCGTTTGGTCATTCGTTTTTCCTGTCGTTTCTTTTTCTTTTGTTTTCACATTCTCATTTTGAGTTGACGTTTTGCCGTTACTTTCTGTTCCTGATGATTCTTTCGTATTTTTTGCATCTTTATCTGTTTTTTCATTTGAAGAAGTATTTGTTTCTTTTTCAGTATCTTTCGTTGTTTTGGACGCTTCATCTGCACTTGTCGTTTTTGCTTCTCCTTCATTTTGCGCTGTTACTTGCTCTTTCTTTTCTGCCTCTTTATCTACTGATGGACTACAAGCTGCCATAGTAAGCATTGTACCAATTGTTATCGATGCGATAGCGACCTTTTTCATTTTCATATAAATCCCCCTATGTTTACTTTATTTATCCTCCCCTTTACGATTCGATTTCCCCTTAAAAAATCCCTTTTCATACGAATTACCATCTTTCCGACAGTAATCTTCATAATAATACGGACAAAAACTGATAAACTCATTTTAATATTCGAGTTTCTTCTACTTCATTTTTCTGCTCGTAAGTAAAAGAAAAAGAGTATATTGTCACATTAAGAATTACTATCTTTATATGACGATATACTCTTCTATCAAATTTTTATCTTTCTTGACATTTTATTTATACAAAAAAATAAAATTTCCTTTCGTTTTTTGTTTCTCAACATTTGTTAACATAATATTTTTATGAATAACCACCATTCGAGTGAATAACTTGCCCAGTAACCCATTTCGCTTCTTCACTTACTAAAAAAGAAATTAAGCGCGCAGCATCCATTGTTTCTCCAACTCTACCTTGCGGGAATTTCCATACTAAATAATGTTTTAATTCCTCTGTAATCCACCCTGTATTTGTTGGTCCTGGATCAACGGCATTAACAGTAATCCCCTTCTCCATCGCTACTAGTGCTACTGACTTTGTAAATGCTTCAATTGCCCCTTTCGTTGCTGCATATGCTAGTTCATCTGGCATTGGACCTACTGACTGTCCTGAAGTAAGATTAATAATACTCCCGCCCGTTTTAAGTGAATAATGTTTTATAAACAATGAACTTAATAGCATAGTAGCCCGAATATTAACTGTATAATGTTTATCCAACTGCTCTACATCTAATTCCTCAATTCTCGTATGAGTAGAATATACTGCATTATTAACTAGAATAGATGGATCACCTAACCGTTCTGATACCATATAAAACAAACGATTTGGCGAATAAGACTGCGATAAATTGATTTCTGCCATTTCACATCGAACATCGTAACTTTCAATTTCCTTTTTCAGCAAAAAGGGTTCTTGATCACTCATTCCCCATGGCATCGCTTTATCATACTTTGGCCAGTACGTGAAAAAAATGTCTATCCCCTTTTGAGCAAGCACCTTGCATACAGCTGCACCAATTCCATTCAGACGAGTTGCCCCTGTTACAATTGCTATTTTCTTCACCTTTTTCTCCTCCATCTATACACAGATCCCCTGCATGAATACAGAGGATCTATCTTCTTATTGAATATTTGACAGTATACGTTCAGCACCTAATTTTAACATTTTAATAAAGATATAATTTACAATCGTAAACATTACAAATAAAACGATAAACATAACCCACAGTCCGACATGAAGGAAGAAGTATAATACACTTACTCCCCCCACAATAATTAAAGCTATTAAAATATTAGCTAAAAAATTCCACAAAGTGGTATATCGGCTCTTAAATAATTTCTGCTCTGTATCCCAATGAATATCTGCAGTTTGCGCGTCCCAGCGTGTTCCGATTAAATTAATTAATAACAACCCGTTCGCACTTAGTAAAAACCACAGTATCATAAAGACTGGAGAAATCCCAGCTACAACTGCCATCGTAATACCGAATACTGCTAAAATGATCACATTAATTAACCAAGCAGTGATTGCTTTCGCAAAAAAGATATCCGAAGCCTTTACTGGTAAATAACGATTCACAAACCAAGAGCTTCCATCTCGCGAAAATGACGTTGTTGCAATGACGTTACTACCCATTAAAAATAACGATGCACAAAGACCAACACCAATTGCAAATCCTGTTGTCTTTGGATTGTTAATATACTCTGTAATAAACTTTAAATTTCCATCTTGCACAAATAAAATAAAGAACAACATAATTGGCATAACGAAAGTTTGTACAATGCAATTTAAGAAAAATTGTGGTGTACGGAATAACGTTTTAAATTCTTTTTTCACATACGCTTTTAAATGCGAACTTTGTACTGTTGATTTCTGTAAACCTTCCGCCGAAATAACTTGTTTCTTTGCTGTACTCGTTGAAAGTCCAATAACCCCTTTTAAATATGTACGCTCTGCTATGTAATAAAACAACACAAAGAAGACAAATGAAATAACTGCAAAGATTATTACATATAAAGGTCCCTTCCAATTTGCATTTTCTACTAATGCCACTGCTCCAAAATATGTAGTTGGAAAATAATTTGTCATTTGTACTAAAAGAGAAGATTGATTATTTACAAGGTATTCCGCAGCCCCATCTCCAGAAAACGCACTTTTATTTCTCCACTGCATAAATACGTTAATTCCTACAATAAATAATATACTTACGATTCCAATAAATATATTTCCTCGATCTTTATTTTTCGCTATATTTGTATACCTCATAATAATTGTCATCAGTAACGAAGCTAATACTAACGGCACGATTGGGAAGAGTAAGTAAATAAAAATCATATATATGTAATATGTAATAAATGCGCCACTTTTTAAACCGTACGTAATGAAGATTGGTAATAAAATGAATGAACTCATTACGTATTGTGTAATTAATACCGTTAAAAATTTTGCCGAAATAATTTGCGCTGGTTTTAATGGTAACGGCAGTAACATTTCAATATCATTGCTGTAGTAAAATACAGTTAAAATGTTCGTTATACTCATTAAAAATACCCATATACTCGCAATCGCAAGTCCCATTGCAATAATCATTCCCGGCCCTTGCCCTAATTGTTTCAGACCTTCATACATTCCGTGCGTCATCGAACCAAATATTAAAAATCCAACAAATAAAATAGCTGCAAATGAAAATAAATACGCCCATCGCTTCTTCTTATCTGCTATAAAATCTGCGTAATTTAACTTTAATAGTACCTTCGTTAACGTCCAAATTTTACTCATTGCCCGTCATCTCCAAGAACATTTTTTCAAGTGATTCATTGGATTTAAAATGATCTCTCATTTCATCTAAATTTCCTTTAAACTGCAAATTCCCCTTATTAATAATAGCAACCCGGTCACATATTTTTTCCGCTACTTCTAATACGTGTGTAGAGAAAAATACAATCTTTCCTTTATCCGCATGTTCTCTCATCATTTCTTTTAAAATATATGCAGATTTCGGATCAAGCCCTGTTAACGGTTCATCTAAAATCCATACATCTGGTTCATGCACGAGCACACCAATAATAACGATTTTTTGTCTCATACCGTGCGAATAACTTTGAATTTGATCAGATAATGCATTATAAAGATCAAACTTCTTCGCTAAAGACTCTATTCGTTCTTGTCTTACTTCTTTCGGCACTTCATACATATCAGCCATAAAGTTTAAATATTCAATTCCTTTTAAACGTAAAAACATATCTGGGCTATCCGGCACATAACCAAACGTCTTCTTCGCTTCCATCGGCTCTTCCATAATATTTTTTCCGTTAATCGTAATCGTCCCTTTGTCCACCCCGTGAATGCCAGTAATCATCTTAATTGTCGTGGATTTACCCGCACCATTCGGTCCTAAAAATCCAAAGATTTCGCCGCTAGGTACAGATAAACTTAAATCTTTTACTGCATAGGTAGACCCATTATAACTTTTTGACACATTCGTAATTTCAATCATTCCATCCAATCCTTTCCTTAATTACCAAATAACTATATTGATATTATAGCATACTTCTATTTTAAGATTTTTACATTTTTCAGTTTATTTAACCTTTAAAATAAATATACACCCCTAATCCAACAACTAAAACGACAGCTAGTATAATATAAATCATTGTTAATCGTTTAATATTCCCCTTTGTCGCTTTGCTATAATTTGCATCACCATTCCGCCCAATTAACACCGTCGCAATGACAGTAATCACTACAAGTAATACAACGATCATGATCCAAGTTAGCATTTCTTCCTCCCCCTCCTTACAACCATTTTACAATATTATCCTCTTTATTTCGCAGCATATTTCCTCTTTTTACTATTATTATGAAGCAAACTGGAAAACTATTATTACCATTCCTATCCAATTGTGATATATTTGTAACATAACGTGACTTATTTCTAACAACGTAAGGAGGACCTATCATGAAAACAACTTGGATAAAATATTTAGGATTTCTCGGTTTCTTCGGTTTCCTCGGATTTTTTTATGAAAAAGGATTGTTTACTATGTTCTGTTTCTTCTCCTTTTTCACATCGTATAGAACAGTTCAACACGATGAACTGTTTGAACAAATTGTCAATAAATCGTGTCGCAATGCATTTATCGTTACATTACTAACTACCGCTATCATTATATTTATTGAAATGTTATTTCCAAACCCGGCGCTACAAGAAATTGATATCGCTCTTATTTTCGGCACACTCATTATTACGTTCGGTTTTTCTATGTTCTTTTATGATAAACCTGTTGATGAAATGGAAGATGCACCATGGCGTTCGTAACGAAGATAAAAGAATACCGCGCAAAATTGAACATGACACAAGAAGATTTAGCGAAGCAAGTTGGTGTACGCCGTGAAACAATTAGTCATCTCGAAAAAGGTAAATACAATCCTTCCTTACAACTTGCTCACGATATAGCGAAGGCACTACATAGTACAATTGATGAGATTTTTATTTTTGAGGATAAATAAAAAATACCGTCATTCTTTCCAAGAAGAATGACGGTATTTCTCATCGATTATCCATATAAAACCGCATGAAATACGCCTAATAGTAAGTATTGATCCTCCATGTAATCTCCATCATATGCATTCATCTCGATGTAATACATATCTTCCTCAAGACGAATATTCCAATCTGCGATTAAATAGCCTTTTCGTAATAATTTTCCCATTCCAAATGAAGTTTTATGAACAACATATTCTTCTGCCTTATATGTAAAGGTAAATATAAAATTTGCATCCAATAACTTTCCGTCACATACAAGTATTTCATGCTCTGCATCATTATTATCGATGTACGTTACTAAAATCTTTCTTTGGCGCTGCCTACTTACATCCTTTGCAATGACGCGAATATTGTTCTTAATATCCTTTATTTCATAAATGATATTACTACCAATTTTCGGAATAAAATCCAGCACTCTCATCAGCGTATTTTTATAATAGCCCCTTACTACGCCTACTTGCTCGCTTCCATTATAAACCTCTATCGGCGTCGTATCTGCTTTGCTATCACACGGTCGTTTGTAAGAAAGCTGCATCATTCGCTCTCCTCTTAAGTACTGATCAAACGTCACAGGATATTCTATCGCACGCAGTTCCTTATTTAGCTCATATAAATAGCATTGAACGCTCTCTACTAATGTTTCAGTAGAGATACGCTCTTGAAGTTCAAATTCTTGCCAGCTGGAAGAAACATTCCATTGATTATGATCCTCTTTATAGAAGAAGCCAAGAATTACCTCTTCACGGTCAGCCGTTTCATATTTCATAGGCACGTTTTGCCCGTGTTGAACTTGTTCCATCCACTGACCTAAATAAATGCCCAGCTCTGCAACCTTCATACATGATTTTTGAAAAAATACTCTGTCATCCATACAGATTGTTAAATCCCCTTCGATAAAACCATTTGTATAAGCAACATACCGTGGCTCATTCGTCTGCGGAATAACCTTGTCTAACTCAAATAAAAACGTTAACATCCTTCATTCACCTCTAGTTGTTACACTAATCATACATGACATCGCATCACTCTGAGAAACTATTTATATACGTATATTTAATTCACGCATTATAACACGTGAATGACCTTGTATAGTAGCGTTATTTTTTGTTCTATATCTTAGTATATGAACTTATATGAGCGATTTTTCAAATATATCTATCGCAACTTACAATATATCAACGATTTTTTCAATATATCTATCACAACTTACAATATATCAACGATTTTTCAAATATATCGATTTTTCGACAAATATCAGCACAATTAAAATGAAGCTACCTTTTCTTCAGCCACTTCTACAATTTCTAAAATTTGTAGCAGACTCTCCACTTCATAAGTCGGATTAACACTCGTCTTATTCTCTTTCAAACTCGGATTATACCAACACGTATCAATGCCGAAGTCTTCTCCGCCTTTCATATCAGAAGTTAGCGAATCTCCGACCATTAGTACACTTGATTTATCCGTAATTCCAAATTTCTCAAATGCATAATCAAAAATCTCACGCGCTGGTTTTTGATGACCAACTTCTTCAGAAATAATAATGTGATCAAAGAAATTACATAAAGGTGAATTTCCGATTCTTGATTGTTGCACCTTCGTATATCCATTCGTAATAATACCTAACTTGCAATCTTGTAGATTTTCACATAATTGTACTGCGCCTTCTATAAGGTGTACTTCTTTCCCTAAGTTTTCAAGATATACATCACTAAATTGCTGCGCATCTACGTTTATATTATGAAGTGCAAATAATTGTCTAAATCGATCTACTGCTAATTCACTTAGCGTAATCATTTTATTTTCTAAATCTCTCCATAATCCATTACTAATCTCTTTATAACTTGCAAGATAATCATTATACCCTGTAGGCATACCAAACTGTACAAACGCATTATGTAATGCGTGTCTTTCCGTTTCAGGGAAATCTAATAATGTATCATCTACGTCGAATAATATAACTTTGTATTTCATGATGTTTTCCTCAACTCCTATATTCCCATAGCTTAATTATAACAACAATAAGAAAAGGAGGCTAATTAAAACCAGCCTCCCTTCTTCTTACTTATCTTCCAGCAATAACTCTTTCATTTCCTCTAACGACTCTTTCGTAAAGCCAAGAGCCCTTTCAGCGTATGCTTCAACTGATCCGTATTGCTTTTGAATTTCACCAATCGCAGCTTGCAAGTATTCAGCACGTGCTTCAAACATTGCACCTAATATCGCTCTGCTCTCATCGTTTTGTAATTTCGCACCTAAAAAGGCCATCATTTTTTCATTTAGCTTTTCACGAAATCCGTTACTTAGTAAGTAGTCTTCCATTACTGTTTTTTCTGGTACACCTAGTAAAAGTAGTAATAATGCTGAACCAAATCCAGTACGATCTTTTCCAGCTGTACAGTGGTTTACTAACGGTAAGTTTTCCGGGTTTTGCGCTAAGTTTAAGAAGCTCACGAATGCCTCGTTACCACTTACGAAACCTTGATTCATTTTCACAAGATATTCACCTGGTTTTCCTAACATAGAAAGGTCACCAACTTGGAAAAACTCATTTATATTTAAGTCTTTCGCTAAGTCTTGCATAACTGGTAAGCACACTTGACGAGCACCCGTAATCTCTGGATTCGGCTTATGCTTCACTTCAAAGTCTGTACGGTAATCGCAAATTAACTTTAAGCCAGACTTTTGTAAATAGGCAATATCCCATTCAGTTAGCCCTGCTAATTCTTCAGAGCGGTATAATTTGCCCCATTTTACTTTACGGCCTTCAGTCGTTTCATATCCTCCCATATCACGGAAGTTAAACGCACCTTGTAATGGCAATCTACGCTCGGCTACTGTTACTGCTTGTCCATTACTTCCTACTAATTTAAAATATGGACGTTCATTTTCACTCGGGTTTTCAATTGTATATGATAATTCTCCATTTACAGTTGCAAGTAATTCTCCATTTTCTTCAATATGATCTGGCGAAGTACTCCAGTAAATGCGAACTTCCTCTATATTATTTTCCCACTTTATTTGTAACGTATTATCTTTATTTCTTTCTACAGTTGCTTGTAACCAATGTCTTTGCTGTCCCATTCTTTCACCAACGCTTTCTCTTATAGTCAAATCTTATTCTATCATACCTTTCGAGAGGACTCCCACCTCTAAACGTAAGTGAAGGTGGTGAGGTGAATCGAAAAAAATATTTTATTTTCAAAAAAATAAAAAACAGAAACATATGTTCTGTTTTTTTGCTATAATATCCTTAACAAGGAGGTGAATAAAATGGCAAAAGAAAATCCATCAAACTATAAAACTCTTCAAATCTGGATTAAAAAAGGGCATCGTATGTATTCTTATTTTCAAGAATGTTGTCATAACGCTAAGAATATGTACAACACCACAAACTTTTATATACGCCAGGTGTACACTGGATTAACACAAGAAAAAGAGTTGCAGCCTTTGCAAAAAGAAGTTCTGGATAATATTCATGAAAATATTGGTAAGATGAATGACACACAACTTCTTGCCTATCAGAAGAAATTGGAAAAAGAGAAATTAAAGCCTAAAGAAGAACAGAAAGAGATTAAATGTAATTTGTTTTCAGAACCTAATTTTGAAAAACCTTATGTAGATTACAACTTTCTAGATGCACTATTTAAGGCTATGATTCAAAATGATTATCGAGCTTTGCCTACGCAATGTAGCCAGTCCATCATGAAAGGTTTGTTCCAAAATTGGAAATCTTTTTTTGCTAGTTTAAAAGACTATAAAAAGAATCCAAACAAATATGCTGGAATGCCTAGGATTCCAAAGTATATTCGTTCTTCTGAAAAAGAGATTCTGTATACAAACCAAGATTGCATCATTAAAAACGGTAGATTTTTAAAGTTTCCAAAGACGAAATTGCAATTAAATATTGGGAAACTAGGTTTCACTGAAGGTAAACTGAAACAAGTTCGTGTGATTCCAAAATACAATGAATATGTAGTGGAATTGGTAATTGATGTTCCTTCTGAACAACAAATGATTGAAGAGAATGCTCGTTATATGAGTATTGATTTAGGGATTGATAACCTTGCAACCATCGTAACAAACACAGGTATGAAACCTGTACTTGTCAAGGGCAAACATGTCAAAAGCATAAATCAATATTACAACAAAATGAAGAGTCATTTTACAAGCGTTCTTAGAAATGGAAAACAAACTAATGAAAGACCTTTTACTTCTAAAAGGATAGAAAAACTTCATCAAAAACGTTATTTGAAAATAAAAGACGTCTTCCATAAAGTTAGTCACCACATCGTAAAACTAGCTCAAGAAGAAGAAGTTTGTAAAATCGTTATTGGTCAAAACAAAAATTGGAAACAAGAAACGAATATGGGAAAAAGAAATAACCAATCGTTTTGTCATATCCCGCACAATTTACTGATTCAAATGATTACATACAAAGCAAATGCTGTAGGCATTCAAGTTGTTGTAACTGAAGAATCATATACATCGAAAGCAAGTTTTCTGGATAACGACTTCATTCCAACGTATGGAGAAAATGACCAAAATACAACTTTTTCAGGAAAACGAATAAAGCGCGGCATATATCGTTCAGCAAATAAAACTTTAATTAATGCAGATGTAAATGCTGCGGCTAACATTTTACGAAAAGTAATCCCAAATGCATGGACAAATGGGATAGAGGGGTTAGGCGTGAAACAGCTCGCTAATGTGTTAACTCCCCTGACGTTAATCGTCCGTTAGGTCGAAACGTTAGAAACCCCCACTTCAACCTTCGCTAAGTGGGGGAGTGTTCATTGTATTATAGGAATATCTACTTTGTCGTTCTCATTTTTCTTTTTATCTTACAAACAGGCAAAAAGTTCTTTTACTTGTTCAAAATTCGTACATGGATTCCCTCGAAATACGTATGCGATTTGTTCATTACCTAGATTTTCATATACAACTGTTCCACGATCAGGGTGAGAATAAAACTCTAACCCGTTTATAATTTGTTGTGGACCATAATTCATTGCCCATGAAGAAACAGGATAATACGCTTTGTTTTTATGTCTACAAACCCAAAGTGCATATAGTTTATTATCTTCGTCCCAGTATACATACTGCGTTTCATCATTTCCAAAACCGACCGATTCAAGTTTCCAACTCAGCTTTTTATGAATTGATAACTTTACATAGCGTATGTTATCTGGATCATTCCACTCACGACATCTTCCTATCTCACCCATTTCACCTCTCTTAGCTTGAAAGCTTAATAAGTAAAATGGTGTATGTAATATCGTTTTCGCAAACTCTGTATGTACCGGCTGTAATCCGAGTAGAAACCTTTCCATTTCGCCTTGGTTTACATATCCATGATCAACAGAAATTTCAACTTGTGTTTTCCATGTAGATGTAACGTAACTTTCTTTTCCTTTATAATTTACACCTTTCCAATACACAAGCTTTTTATATTGAAAACAATCCCCTTTTGCTTGAGAAATACAGGTATCTGGAAATACTGGCTCCATTATATCGAGAAAAAACTCCTTTACTCGAAACATTCCAGTTGGAGTATCAATCTGAAACCAAACAGTTTCCCACTTTTCACCTTCAAAACGTTCTGAAACTTTTTCAATTTCCCATCCTTCTAACAACACATTTGGATACAGTAAAACGAATGAATGCATGGATTGTTTTAACATATATACCCCTCCCACTAAATGAGTTCGAGAGAGTACATCATTCATCCTCCTAAAACACCCTCACATACCGCTCAGTACAACTTAGCAGCTGACATCCATTCTTTTCAAAAACATCCTTCATCCATTCATTTTGTATATTTGTCTCACCAATATAATAAGATGCACCTATTTCCTTTAAGACAAACAACGCACCTGCAAATAATGCAGCTTCATATCCCTTATTACGCATATTTGGAGTAACTGCGAAGTACATAAGTTTCCCTTCTTCTAACGTACCTCTTTCAATATGCGGGATTACAATTCCTATCGGCTTTTCATCGACATTCGCTGTTAAGCAATGTTCTTTCCATTTCTCACCAATTTCTTGTAGCATCATATGCACAAATTGATCATGAACGACTGGTTCTCCCGTCGCTTCATTCCACAGTGAATAAAAAGCCTCTTCCCCTACTTCTTCAATTAACTTAAAATCAACTTCACTTTCTATATCTTCTACTTCGTATATATCTTTAAATACAATCATGCTTTCCGTAACATATTCAAATGAATACGTTTCAAAACATTTTTTATACACATCATAATTTGGGCTTTTTGAAGAAATTTCAAAATGTAGTTTTTCTAATTCACCTTTTTTAGCTTCAGCAACGCAATATTGCATCATTTCCTCTAATTGCTCTTCTGTAAAAATCTCTGCATTATTTTCTTTTATCATAATAGAAGAAGCACTTCTTCTTATTTTAAAATGTTTTTCTAACTGTTCTATCGTCGTCATATTCTTCCCTCATCTATATCATACTCGAATTTCTAATCGTTCTCCTTGCATGAGCAGGATTGTCCTTGAATATATAGAATACTAGAAAAGATCGCATCTTTAAAGTGCGGAGGAGGTTCTCCAGTGGATATTACAGCATTGCAACAACAGTTAGAGCTTATACAACAAAATGACTATACGCAACTACAGCATATAGACGTAAATGAGTTAACTTTGAACATGCTTCAGTATATCGGAACGACTGATAGCTACGTTCGTTACCAACTTATATATAAATGTTTTGCGCATTTCATTCATCATGAATTCCTTATGGACGATCAGCTGAAATTACTTCTGCAAACTTGTTTAAGTGATGAGTATTTATATTGTGACATTTACTCCCCACATACAGATGGGGTTTTCACACGTTCTTACACTGTTTCGTTAATTGCGTTAATACTCCAATTCGCTAATTCGCACTACTTTTGTACAGAGGAGGATATCGAAGAAATAAAAAATAAACTCATTACATATACAAACTTAGAAACGGATTTTCGAGGCTATATTGAAAACAAAGGATGGGCTCATTGTCTTGCTCACGTATCTGATGCTTTCACCGAAATTGTTCATAATACGTATACGACCTTTGAATGGTACGAAGAATTAATTCATTGTTTATTAAATAAAATTTTTATTCCATCTGACCTTTTTCATAATAATGAAGATGAACGCATTGTTACTCCATTACTAGCAATGCTGTATCATGATTTTCCTCAAAACGAGTTAATTTCTATTATTCATAAAAAAATAAAAAGGCTTCCTCAAATTAGAAAACGCCTTTCACTTAATGAGTATTGTATTTTATGCGCCAACATTAAAACCTTTTTACGCACATTATTTTTCAGAACGAAAGATGACCATAACTTAGCTTTTACAGCGCGTAAAACAGAAAGAATGTTAAAAGAACTCCCTAACTATTATTAAATACAAGGAGCAAAAATATGGGCTACATTGAAGACATGAGAAATCTAGTAGGAAATCATCCACTTATTTTAATAGGATCACATGCCATTATATTAAATGAAAAAGATGAAGTATTACTGCAGCTTCGGACAGATTTTAACCGATGGGGCATTATTGGGGGTGCCTTAGAATATAACGAAACGTTAGAAGGTGCTTTAAAACGAGAAGTATTTGAAGAAACTGGACTTATTATTAAAAATCCAGAACTATTCCGTACATACTCAGGGCCAGATTTCTTTCAAATCTATCCAAACGGCGATCAAGTACATGGTGTACTCGTTGTTTATATTTGCCGCGAATTTCACGGGGAGCTTATATGTGATAAAACTGAGTCAAAAGAATTACGTTTCTTTCCGTTTGATGAGTTACCTAGTACTCTTCATCCAGTCATTGAGGGGATTCTTCGCGATTTTCATCACTCTAATTAAAAATATAAATAAAACAACCTCATTTCCCGTCATTACAACGTGAAATGAGGTTGTTATCGTTCACCGTAAATCCCTATTTCCCCAAAATGATATTAACGCTCTCTTTCTACAACTTTATATCCCTTTATAAAAAGGATAGTTATATAAGAAACAATAAATGAAAGAATAGTATACATGCCAACCCAAAAGAAAAATGCTGGATCGTGCACTGTAACACTTAACATAAGAAAAATAAGAAATGTTACAATTGGCATCGCGTAAAATGTACCTACTTTATATGTCACAGCTATTGAAAAAATACAAATAAGCAATGGATATATACAGAAAATAAAAATGATTTCACTCAATGTTATGTCCCCCTTTTTGCAGAAATAATAGGTTTCTCGTAAACATTTGGGGGAACAACAAAATTTTATTTTTTATTAGTAAATATAATGTTAGATTGTTATCTCAATCTGATTCCCTTCAGGATCACTTACTACACTTTCATAGTAACCATCCCCTGTAGTTCGTGGGCCGTTTAACACAGGGTACCCTGCTTCTCTTAATGTATGAGTTAATTCATTCACCTTTTCTTTATTACCTACAGAAAAAGCAATATGCGCATATCCTACTGTTTGTGTTTTTATTTTATCGTCTATCCCTACTTGTCTCATAAGTTCTAGACGCGCACCACCTTCAAAAGTTATGAAATAAGATTCAAACTGCTTTTTCGGATTGTGATATAAGCTATTTTCTTCACCACCGAAGTACTGTTTATAGAAATCACACATTCCTTCTAAATCATTCACCCAAATTGCTACATGTTCAATTTTCATAATCGACACCTTTTCTTTTATGTTATTCAACTGGCAATTGGATGCTTCATTGCCAGTACATTTAATTTTCTTTATTTGTTCTCGTAATCATAAGATCAAGTCCAAGGCTTTTTAACCCATATAAATAATCTTCTTTCCAGTTGCTCACTGTTATTTTCGGAATATGTTCTGCCGGAATGTACTGCGGACAACTTTTTACAATTTGATCTATTACAAATTGATTCACTTCATCATCACAGAAGATAAACGTATGAGGGTTAATAATAGCTATACATGTAGCTATTAAACGAGTAATAGCATCTATATTATATTCCTCTGAATTATGCGAATCCCCACTTCTCAAAGCTTGTAAGAAATTTTTATTATCATACTGCGGAACGAAAGATATCTCTCCTGAGAAAAATGTACTTCCGCGTACGACATCTCCATTTACCATAATCCCCGCACCTGGGCCATTTTGACCTGAATACAAATATACAAGAGAGGAATTGTCATTATTCCTCGTGTTTTTATGATACCCGAGCACTGCAGCATTCATATCGTTTTCTATTACTACTGGTATAGAAAACAGTTCCTCAAAGTGACTTTTCAAATTAAAATTTTGAAACTTTTCATATCCAGGAATATAGAAAATACGCCCATTATCGACCGCACCAGGGACACCAATTGATATAGAACTTATTTTTGGAAACATAGCTATAAGACTTTCTATATGTTCTGTTAATACGCTTAGTCCCGCATCAATTAATGCACTTGAAGTACTCCCTTGTTCTTTTACTTCCCCTAAACAGTTAAAAATTGTATAATTCGTCTCATTTTTTTCTAAAAATATCGCTAATCCTAACATATATTCTGGATTATACGCATATCGTTTCGCTCTTCTTCCGCCACTTGAATCATCTAAACCGACTAAAGTGACTTCACCATCTTGTTTCATATTTTCTATAAATTTACTTATCGTTGGAAAACTAATTTCTAATGTATTACTAAGTTCAACTTTCGTCGCACTTCCTTGCTCTAGAAGAGCCGTACGAATGCCGCGAAGGATCGTCTCTTTAATTGATTTTTGAGTAACAAATTGTTCACTCAAATCGCTCACCACCTTAATCAACATACTTATTAAACACTTTTAATAAGTTGCGTTGACAATATATCATACATCATTTTCTAAAGCAATAGAGATGATATATTTCCGCTGCATGCAATCCTTATTTAGCTCGGTGTATTCTCTCTTGTAATAGACGATACAATTCCAGACAAAAGAACAAATAATAAAACCGCTAGCAAGGCATTACGTATTCCGAATGCTTCCCCAAGTATCCCTAAAAATGGTGGTCCGACTAAAAAGGCTGTATAACCAATGATAGAAACTGCAGCAACATTAGAAGTCGCATTTTCACGGTCATCTCCAGCAGCTGACAGACCAATTGGGAAACCTAGCGCTGCACCAATCCCCCACAGTACTACACCAAATGCTAGAAAATACGAATTACTCCCAAATATTACGATTGAAATTCCTAGAATCGCCATCATAATAGTGGCACGTACGACAGCGACACGACCGAATCGATCAAGGAAATAGCTGCTACACATACGAGTTAACGTCATTGCTAATACAAAAATTGCGTACATAATAGAACCTGCCACTATACTTTGCTCATGTCCATCTACCATCACGATAGGTAGCCAATCATTTGCACTACCTTCTGCAAATGCCATTCCAAGCACAAAAAGACCAATTAAAAGCACCTTTTTTTCCATACGTAAGGAAGTACGCTTCTCTCTCCTTTTGTTCCGCGATTTCTCCTTCTTTCCTGTTCCATGCGAAAGAAAACGATACACCATACATACAAGTAATAGAAATATGACCGAAATCACAAGAAACTGATACAGAATCGGGATGTGAAGCGACGCTGCGACAGAACCACTGAGCGCGCCTACTAAAGTTCCTACACTAAAAAAGCCATGGAATTTCGGAAGAAGAGTTGTTCCTAATTTCTGCTCAATGGAAGAACCTTCTACATTCAATGCGACTTCCGCCAATCCGTAGCCTACTCCAAATACTAGTAAGCTACTAAAAGCCCCCATACTAGAAACAAAATAAATATTTATATCTAAACAAATCAATCCAACAATCATAAAAAACATACTGCCTATAATAACGTCTCTAGCTCCCTTACAGTCAATGAAGCGGCTTGCACTCAGTAAACCAATTATTGAACCAACAGATAGTCCGAACAAAATCCAGCCCATTTCTGCATTTGACACTGCTAACATATCTCGAGTAGTTGCTGTTCTTGAAATCCATGTAGCAAATGCCACACCTGGCAAAGCAAATAAGAGAAAAAGAGCATTTCGAGAGGCAAGTAATCTCTTTTTATGATTGTCCGCACTATATTTCTCCATATGAAACACCTTTCACATTGTCTATACGATAATTTACGAACTGTTGAAAACGCCCTTTATTCTTCTATCGTTTTAATAACTTTAGCTGGATTACCACCAACTACTACATTATGAGGTACATCTTTTGTCACAACTGCCCCTGAAGCAATTACAGCGTTGTCTCCAATTGAAATACCAGGGTTAATAATAGCTCCCCCGCCAACCCAAACATTGTTACCTACCTTTACTGGCTTTCCATATTCTTTACCAGAGTTCCGCTCTACCGGATGCAACGGATGCGTAGCAGTATAAATGTGAACACCTGGTGCAAACATACAATTATCACCGATTCGCACTTCACAAACGTCCAAAATCACACAATTAAAATTTGCGAAAAAGCTCTTTCCAACATGGATATTGTAGCCATAATCACAACGAAAATCAGGATTAATTTGGGCTTTCCCATCAGCTGAAGAACCTAAAAGCTGATTTAATAACGTAAAACGTTTTTCATCTCCTATCTCCATCGCCTCATTATAAAGGCGTGTTAAACGTTTTGCTTCAGTTCTATCAGCTACTAACTCTTCATCATCTGGCATATACATTTCTCCTGCCACCATCTTTTCTTTCTCCGTTTTCATACATTCATCTCCTTTTTTATTGAATGAGATCCACTTATTAAACTTCTTTAATAAGTGACTTAAATTATACTTATTAAACACATTTAATAAGTAACCCTATATTAGCATACTTTTTAACATATGCAACTAATAAGTTTTGAAAAGAAGTGCGAATTCCTTGCTCTACATATCAATATGAAGAATATTATATAGATAAACAAGGGAACGCTCAGCGCCCCCTCTCAAATCCAATCCGTTTTTTAATTTCAGCTAAATTTACCTTCGCGATTTCTCTTGCCCGCTCAGCACCTTTTTCTAACGCTTCGTATAATAAATTTGGCTCATTCATATACCTAGCGTATTTCTCACGAGGTCCAGCTAACTCACGATCTACAACGCGAAACAACTCTTTTTTCACATCACCCCATCCGATTCCAGTCTCATATTTTTCACGGATCGACTGTATTTCAGCCTCTGTCGCAAATTCTTTATAAATTATAAATAACGTTTCTAGTTCTTTCGGTTCATTCGGAAGTGAAGAATCTGTTTTGATTTTAAATATTAACTTTCGTAGTTTTTCTTTCTCTGCAAATAATGGGATTACATTCCCGTAACTTTTACTCATCTTTCTTCCATCAAGTCCTAGTAATATTGCTCCTTCTTCTTGTATGACATACTCCGGAAGTGTAAATGTCGTGCCGAATGTATGCTTAAAATACGTCGCAATATCACGTGCAATTTCAATATGCTGAATTTGATCTTTCCCAACTGGTACATGAGTAGCTTGAAATAGTAATATATCCGCCGCCATTAAGATCGGATACGTATATAATCCCATATTCACTCCTGCATCTATCTCTAAACCCGCTTCTTTATTTTGCTCCACCTTCGCTTTATACGCATGAGCACGGTTCATAAGTCCTTTCGGAGTTAAGCAAGCTAATATCCAAGCTAATTCTAGAATCTCCGGCACTTCTGTTTGTCTATAAAAAATAACATCTTCCCCAAGTCCAAGCGATAACCAAGTAGCTGCTACCTCTTCCGTATAACTGCTGAACTTTTCTGAATCATGCACAGCATTTAATGCATGATAATCAGCTATAAAGTACAATGCTTTTCCTTCATTATTCTTTAACATTTGTAATGCAGGTTTAATCGCGCCAATATAATTTCCTAAATGCGGATAACCTGTCGGCTTAATTCCTGTTAACATTATTTTTTCACTCACACTAACTCCTCCTTTCTCAAAATAAAAAGAGCCTCTCATCCTTAAAAAGGACGAGAAACTCCCGCGGTACCACCTTAATTAGCTATCATTATAGCTCACTTCAACTTCTTAACGTGAAGTAACCGTCTTTACCTACTCATTTCAGTTAGAAGCTCCAGAGCCCATTCCATATTCATCCCTTACTGATTCTCACCACATATCAGCTCTCTGAAAAGTTTCGAATATGTACTCTTCTCTTTCATTGCTTTTTCGTTATTTTTTTACAGTTTATCACATTCCACTTCCAAACAAACCCGAATTTTCTATTTTATATAGCAGGAATTTCCACTTCAATTGTCTAATCTTATATAGGTTTGCAGAAATATTCAAAACAACTTTGGAGGTTTTTTCATGGTAAAATATATATCCATTTTAGGTTCCACAGGATCCATCGGCACATCTGCATTAGATGTTATTTCAGCTCATCCTGAACATTTCAAAATCGTCGGTTTAACCGCAAATTATAACATTGATCTTCTTGAGCAACAAATCAAAACGTTTCAACCTCGTATTGTAAGCGTTGCGACAAAAGACTTAGCAGACACGCTTCGTACGCGTATTTCAGCAAATACAAAAATCACACACGGGACTGATGGCTTAATTGCAGTAGCTACTCACCCTGATTCAAATCTTGTATTAAGTTCTGTTGTCGGTGTTTCAGGATTACTCCCAACAATTGAAGCATTAAAAGCGAAGAAAGATATCGCTATTGCTAATAAAGAAACTTTAGTTGCAGCTGGACATATCGTAACTGAACTAGCGAAACAAAACGGATGTCGCTTAATTCCAGTAGATAGTGAGCATTCAGCTATTTTCCAATGTTTAAACGGAGAAAATAATAAAGAGATTGAGAAGTTAATTGTAACAGCTTCCGGTGGTGCTTTTCGTGATAAAACACGTGAAGAAATGCAAACGTTACAAGCTAAGGACGCTTTAAAACATCCAAACTGGTTAATGGGCGCAAAACTAACGATTGATTCTGCCACATTAATGAATAAAGGATTCGAAGTAATGGAAGCGAGATGGCTATTTGATATTCCGTATGAAAAAATTGATGTAATGATTCATAAAGAAAGCATCATTCATTCTTTAGTAGAATTTATTGATGGATCAGTTATGGCACAGCTCGGTGCTCCTGATATGAGAATGCCTATTCAATATGCGTTTCACTATCCTACTCGGCTACCTTCTTCCTATAAAAAATTAAATTTATTAGAAATCAGTAGTTTACATTTTGAAAAACCAGATTTAGAGAAGTTCCCTTGTCTACAATACGCATATGAATGTGGCAAAATCGGTGGTACTACTCCCGCTGTATTAAATGCAGCAAATGAAATTGCGAATGCACGATTCTTAAAAAATGAAATTGTCTTTTTCGATATTGAAAAAACAATTTACAAAACAGTTGAAGCTCATCATAACGTAAAAGACCTTTCACTAGATGCTATATTAGAAGCGGATCAATGGGCGCGCCAATATGCAAATGAATTGTTAATAAAAAAGAGCTAAAACAGTTCCCACTGTGAAGTGACCCCTAAAAGTTAGACACGGTTATTTCATTAGGCAGCTTGATAAAAGTGAGTCCGGTATTGTACCGGGCTCATTTTTAATTTTGCCTTAATCCGTTTCG
>NZ_JAKUFQ010000055.1:0-34544 GCF_022663475.1 Bacillus cereus group sp. BfR-BA-01382 | reverse complement strand
ATTCAAATATCCTCGTGCTAATGCGATACCTCCTATATAAAGTTCACCTACTGTCCCAATAGGGACAAGTTTTTTAGCTTCATTTAATACATATACCTCTACATTGGGAATGGACCGCCCAATAGGAGGTGCTCCATCTCCTTTGTATATTCCCGCAACGGTATAAACTGTAGTTTCTGTTGGACCATACGCATTAATAAAAAGGTGATTTTGCATCCATCGTTTTGCCACTTGTTCAATACAGGCTGATCCCGCAGAAATAACAACCTGTAAATCTTTAAATACAGATTCATCTAACAAATTAAGTACCGTAGGGGGTAAAAGTGCATGTGTAATTTTATTTTTTTGCAAGAACTGAGTAAGTGGTTCAACTGGCATAATATCGTGTTGACTACATACATATAAAGTTCCACCTGAAACTAGGCTAGTAAATATCTCAAATACTGAAGCATCAAATGATAATGAGGCAAATTGAATATTTCTACTGTCTGAAAGCTTTTTTGTTCAATTAATACCCCTTTGGGTTTTCCTGTAGATCCAGATGTATAGATTACATATGCCAAATTATCTGGTTTAACTTCAATTGTAGGATTTATATTTTTTTCTCTCGAAATATTCATTTCATGTTCTTTTATATTAATACAGTCTATTTCTTTAGGTATCCACTGTGTTGGATGGTTTTGGGTTAGCAATACTTGTATGTTGGCATCTTTCAAGATATATTTAAGCCTCTTTGTTGGATATGCGGGATCTAGTGGGACATATGCGCCACCAGCTTTTATTATTCCTAATATACTTACAATCATCTCTAAAGAACGTTCTATATAAACCCCTACCATACTTTCAGGGCCTATGTTTCGTTTTTGTAGATAAAAAGCTAATTGATTTACTTTTTCATTTAATTCCTTATAAGTTAACTGTTGATCTTTATATACCAACGCAACAGAATCTGGATTCTGAATTACTTGCTGTTCAAATAATTTTTGAACAGTGTGTTCTGGTCTGTTTGATAATTTAAGATTAGTATTCATTATATCACTCCTTGAATATTATATTTAACAGTACTCATAGCGGTCCCAACAACAAAGCGCGAATTTCGTACGCTCAGGAATTATAAAGATTATAGCCTTAGCGTACAGAATCTATGAAATGTTGGTGCTACCCCATAAGGAAAACGTAAACAATCTCATTAGGCATATTAACTTTTAGGGGCAATGCCTTAATAAGTCAATTATATAACAAGTATTAACATTTGAAGATTTAAATTTTAAAAATTTAGTCAATTAAGAAAACAGAATGATTCATTGTATTTGCATCCCTAAAAAAATCCCATCTGTTCATTTTGTACAAAAAACTTTAAATCAACATTGATATTATAATGAATTAGTTAAATTATAAATATAAGTAAATAGCGAAGAATATTGCATTCTTACTGAAAGATATATATATTTATCTAAAAATAATATATGCATTAAATATATACATATAGTTATACGCATCTATTAATAAATCCATCATCATCTTTTCTTTTTAAAGTGTTCCAAATATAAATTAATGTATAATTTATATATAACAAAGAAAAAAGTACCTACTCTTATAGGTACTTTTTTCTATTTTGATTAATTGTGCATCTAGTTACAATTGCGACTTCATTTATATTTGAACAAAGGTTAACTAAAATGAGTGGGTCTATAAAAGATTACTATTTAAATAATATAAAAATAGATTGTTCAAATTAAGAATTCTAAAGATCCTAGATTATGCCTAAACAGATAAGTAACTAACCATCTCTACACTCGATACCACAGAAAGACTGCCAGTAATGGTGGTCTTTTTAAATTGGTGAGATTGTACTAGGTTGAGCAAAAAAATGGAACCGAAAAAGTTATTTCTAATGAGGATAGCCTTCTTATGATGAAGTTTAATTCAGTGGATCTGCAAGCAAACATAAAAGAAGGAAAAAATTACAATTTTACTTTACGTGGATATAGAGTACCTATACTTTCATGGTTTCCAAATTTAGATGGTGCCGAACCACAAAATTAGCACTATTCTTTAATAAAAAATCCTACTCATTTTTTACTGAGTAGGATTTTTTATTAAAGAGCTATTTCGTATTAATTTGTGCCATCATTTAATATGCTATTTTTAAATGATTTCCAAATTTGATAACTAATTATCTAAATTTCTAAATTCTATACAGCACTATCAATTAAACAATTATTAAATATATCTTCTATCTAAAACATCGTATTATCATTAGCTGCTTCACTTGGAATCTCTTGAATTACATCCCAGTGTTCGACAATCTTTCCATCCTTGATACGAAATATATCCACTATAGCAACTCCCTTATCTTGAGAATTAGTACGAGAATGTACATGAAGAGCAACCGTATCCCCTTCAGCTACTACACGTTTAATCTCTGCAGAGGAATTAGGATTTTTAACAAAATCCTCCTTAAAGAAATCCATGAAGGCTTTTCTTCCATCAGCAACAAAAGGATTATGTTGCTTATACTCTTCACCTACATATTTAGGGATAATATCGATATTATGTTTGTTAAAAACTTCATTATAGAAATCAACTACCATCTTTTTATTCTTTTCATTTTCTTTTACTTCTTTTGATACAGAAGCAACATTTTCGCTCTTAATTGAGTTCCCTTTGTTATTACCGGTGGAAGCTTGATATACCAAAGTCGAAACTACTCCTAAAATAAATACAGAAATAATTGTTATGATTAAACTTTTCTCTAATTTCATATATACCTACCTCTTCTACTTAAATAAGTTTTCTTCTATAAAAAGTTTGAAGAAGGAGAAACCTTCCCAAAAATGTAATGTCAGGGGTAATGTTAGGAATTTCATTTATCCTCCCCCTATACAAGGCATATTAGAAACGATTAACTCTAACTTAATACCTCATTAACAGTTGCACTGTCCACAATTTGAATAAACTTCTTAACCTTATCGTTCTCATCAAACTTATAAAGATGACAAAAATCTGCTACAAATGACTTCCCTGTAGCTTTATATGTTCCACTATATTTTCCATACACAATAACAGTATTGTTATTAAAAGCATAAATTTCATCTTTTGCACTATAGTTATCCCATTCCGTACCAAGACGTTCATGTACGTTCTTCACTACTTCATCTGGACCAATATAAGTACCCGCATATGGAAACCCAGCAGCTTCTGTCCAAGATACATTTTCACTTAAATACGTTTTGAACGTATCCAATTTCCCTTCGCCAGTTAACACATACGTTTCATGTAATAGCTTTTGATATTTATTCATATCATTAACCCCAAGGCATTTCTTTTGTTACAACTTTTGCACTTAATTCTAATACACCTTTATTTGCATAGCCTGGATATGCTGCATCAAGTCTTGCTACAAAATCTTTTGAAGTTTTACTTTCCTCAGAAGCTTGAATCGCAGTTCTTAGATAATCCATTGTCGCAGTAAGTGCTTGACTATTTAAGGATTTTTCAATTGATCCATGGCTAGGTACAATGATGTCAGCATGTAATGCTTGTAACACTTTCAAGTTTTCAATCCAAGCCTCCATTGCCGCTTTTGAGCTAGTATCAGCTAAGAATACATGGATTTCGTTAAATACATCAATACCACCAATTAATACTTTCAGCTCTTTATTAAATAAGCTAGTTCTGTAATGATCTAAGCCTACTAGTTCAAATGTTAACCCCTGAAAATCAATTGTTTTTTCTTTAAACACTTGAGGTAATACCACGTTATTCGGTGCATTTTCTCCAAGGGCGTCTTTCCAAACTTTTAATTTCCCTAAGACAGAATGAACGATATGTTCAACAGTAGACTCTGTTGCATACGCTATAGCTTCTGGGTAAACGGCTTTAATGCTCTCTAATCCAAAGTAGTAGTCTGGATCCCCATGAATAATAAAGATTTTATCTAAAGATAAGTCGTTTTTTTTCAGATACTCAACAATTTCTTTCGAATCAGATTGAGTAAATTTTGAGTTTATTAAAAATGCATGTCCTGCTTTCTCAACTAATGTTGCTGTGACCATAAAGCTTTTTTCGTCCGAACTAAACACCGTTAATTTCACATCTTTTTGATTTGTATCGATTGTTTTAAACATAGTATGTTATTCTCCTTTTGTTAAAGTTATTAACTAATCATCATATTTTTATCTTGTTCCGATAAAGTGAAACTTTAATCAGTGGGGGTTTTGTTCATCCCCCACTGATTATTAGTTGAACCAATCGGACTTTTACGGACAGTTGATCCCCCACCTAACTTCTTTGCTTCCACTGAATTTTGAGGTGGGGGTCTTACCGCCCGTTAAAGCGGGATAAAATCTCCCACTCCCATTTATCTGAAAGTGTAATAGTACTGGCGAATATTCCGGAGATGAATGTCAGGTGGCCTAAGATAACATGTTTGCTACTATATCCTAAATTTTCTTAATATAAATTTTTAAAACGCGCTTCAATTTTACCTGGCGTCATTACGCCACCACCAATAGGAATAATTTGATTATCCTTTTGTAAAAGTAATGAAGGATAGCTATTAACACCAAGCTGTCGAACTTTATTGAAATCATTTTGGACATCTAATATTGTTTCTTGAGCGTTTAAACGTTTTAATACTTGTTCAGGGTCCAAACCATGCTCGATTGCAATTTTGCGATATGTTTCAGGATCACTCAGACTTTGGCCCTCATAATAAAACGCTTTTTGCATAGCCGAAGTGAATTCTAATAAACGGTCTGGCGCTAATGAGCGTAAAGCTGAAAAACCAATTGCAGCATCTTTCGAATTCATTTTAAAAGTCCCTTCCTCCACCAATTTTTGATAGGAAGGACCAAATTCAGCACCTGTAAGTTGATTAATTCTTTTATTTCCCTCTTCTATATATGAGAAGTTTTTCATTGGTAAATTATCTAAAAATAACCCTCCACATAAAACTGTTAATGGCACTTCAGTGTGGTTTTTGTAAAATCCTTTAATACTTTCTGAAAAACCATAGCACCATCCACAATATGCATCCCATACGTAAATAAGGTTATCTTGTTTCGTCTCCATTTAAATCTCCTACCTTTTTTTATTATCCAGCTCAACTAAATTTTTGGTTTATATAAGTACATCTTTTTATACCTTGTTCTTTTTTAGATACCTTACTATATTTCCCCAAAACTAATATTTCCAAAGAAAGATCCACCAAGGTTTTTAACAAAAGATAACGTTGCACCTTATTGCCCCGTAACAGAAAATACTAAAGCTTGGAATATGCATTGATTTGAATGTGTTAGTAACTTTCTACACCGGGTGGCAACGTATGGACCACCATCCTTAATTAAATATATAAATCATATTTTTAGCAGATATTAGTTGTAACTAAATTGATTACATCTTTATGTAACTATTTTAGTTACAACTAATATAGAAGTCAATTCTTTTTTTCAAAAACATTAAATTTCTACATTAAGTTACAACCAATCCCACTCTTTACAAAAATATATCAACGTTTATTCAATTATATCAATCGTAACTCCGAATATATCAACGTTTCGACACAACATATCGATTTACCGACAAATTTCGAGCGCGCTATCTCCTAAACTAACAACCAATCCCACACCACGTCCACCTACAAAGAAAAAAGCACCAGGTCCCCCCTAGTGCTCTCCCTCTAAAACAAATGACAAGCCACCTCATGCCCCTTCTCAATCTCCACCATCTTCGGTACTTCCTGTGCACATTTTTCAGTGGCGAATTTGCAGCGCGTTCTGAATTTGCAGCCGGATGGTGAGTTTAGTGGGCTTGGTACTTCTCCCTCTAGGATAATCCGTTCTTTGCCTGTGTTTGTTGGATCTGGTTCTGGCATAGATGAAAGTAGTGCTTGTGTGTATGGATGTGCCGGTTTTGTGTATAGGTCTTCACTGTCGGCAATTTCTACTATGTTTCCTAAGTACATGACTCCGATTCGGTCTGATATGTGCCTTACCATAGATAGGTCATGTGCGATGAATAAGTATGTGACGCCTGTTTCTTCTTGAATGTCTTGCAGCATGTTTACGACTTGTGCTTGGACTGAGACATCGAGTGCTGAGATTGGTTCGTCACATAAGATAAAGTCTGGTTTTACAGATAGTGCCCGCGCGATGCTAATGCGCTGGCGCTGGCCTCCGCTAAATTCGTGCGGATAGCGATATAAATGTTCTTCTTTTAAACCTACCTTTTTCAGAAGGTCTAAAATGATTTCTTTTTGTTCTTCTTTTTCGTAGGAACCGTGAATGTTCATCGGTTCGCTAATAATTTGGAATACATTCATTGCCGGGTTTAATGATGCGTATGGATCTTGGAAAATGATTTGCATTCTTTTTCGATATTCTTTTAGTTCACTTTCCTTTAAACTTGCGATATCTTTTCCGTCAAACAAAACGTTACCTGAAGTGACATCATGTAAGCGAATGATACTTCTTCCTGTCGTTGATTTTCCACAGCCAGATTCCCCTACTAACCCGAATGTTTCACCCTTTTTAATAGTGAAGCTTAAGTCATCGACTGCTTTTAATTGCTCTGTTTTTCTGCCGAATAGTCCTTTTTTAATAGGAAAATACTTTTTTAAGTTCCGAACTTCAATTAAGTTTTCTTCATGCATGTGAATCACCTACTGTCTTATCGTTTAACCAGCACATGGAACGTCTTTCGTTTCCGATTTCAAAATATGGCGGACGTTCTTTTTCACAAATGTCCATCGCATGCGGGCAACGCTCTGCGAATGGGCAACCTTGTGGCGGGTTTAATAAGTTTGGCGTTACACCTTGAATAGGAGCGAGTCTTTCTTTTACGCCGTTCGCTATTTTTGGCAAAGAGTTTAATAGCCCTTTCGTATATGGATGATTCGGCGATTGGAAAATATCAAGTACAGGTCCTTCTTCCATAATAAGCCCGCCGTACATAACGATAACGCGCGTACAGTTTTGCGCGACGATTCCTAAGTCATGCGTAATAAGAAGTAACGCCATATTCGTTTCGTTCTTTAAGTTTTTCATTAAATCTAGTATTTGCGCCTGTATCGTTACATCAAGTGCAGTCGTCGGTTCGTCAGCAATAAGAAGGTCCGGATTACAAGACATCGCCATTGCGATCATAACCCGCTGCTTCATACCACCGCTTAGTTCATGCGGATATTGTTTTACCCTTTCTTCTGGTGACGAAAGGCCGACTTGTTTTAACAAGTTGATCGCAATCTGCTCTGCTTCTTTCTTTTTCACTTTTTGATGACGTATAATTACTTCCGTCATTTGTTTCCCAATTTTCACGACTGGATTTAGCGCTGACATTGGGTCTTGAGAGATAAGTGAAATTTGATTTCCTCTAATAGAACGTAATTCTTTTTCAGATTTAGAAAGTATGTTTTCATTATGAAAAAGGATTTCCCCTTCTTTCACTTTTCCTGGTGACGTAACGAGAGACATAACAGACTTCGCCATTACACTCTTCCCGCTTCCAGATTCCCCAACGATACCAACTACTTCTCCTTTATGTAAACGAAATGTAACGCCGCGAACCGCTTCTACTTCTCCGCTTTCTATGAAAAAAGAAGTCTTTAAATTATTCACTTCTAATAGTTTTTCAGACACGTTTCTCACTCCTTTCACGTAACACTTTAGTTTTCATTTCCAGCTCCTTTTGGCGCGAAAGCTTTCTTCAATGCTTCACCAATTACGTTAAAACTAAGTACCGTTAAAAGGATAAGGAATCCTGGGAAGAGCGTTAAATACCAAGCTTCGCCAATATACCCTTGCGCATTGTTTAGCATGCTGCCCCAAGAAGAATCTGGTTCTCTAATACCTAATCCTAAGAAGCTAAGTGATGATTCCATTAAAATCGATGTCGCAATTGTTAATGTCGCAGCGATAATAATGGTTGATAAAATGTTTGGAATGATATGTCTTACAATAATTGCAAGTGATTTCTGTCCAGATACTTTTGCATACAAAACGTACTCACGCTCTTTTACAGATAGCGTTTCTGCCCTTACAATACGAGCGGTGTCCATCCATGTTAGTAATCCAATAATAAGAACTAACGTCGTAATCCCTGGTTTTAAATAAGCATTTAATAACAGCATTAAGAAGAATGATGGAATTGACATAAGTACTTCTACAATTCGCATTAAGAAGTTGTCTAACTTTCCGCCATAATATCCACTAATTGTTCCAACTGCGGTTCCGATTGTAATAGATACAACCATTGCAAGAAAACCAACCGCAAGCGAAACGCGTCCGCCATATAATGCCCTCGTTAAGTAATCCCTTCCGTAATCATCCGTGCCGAAAGGATGACTCATACTCGGTTCTTGTAAACGATCTGGAATCGACATTTTGCTAGGATCGTATGGCAATACGAATGCAAAAATGGATGCGATCGTTAAAACCGCAAGTATAATAACTCCCATTAGTACAAACTTATTTTTCGTAAAACTACTTTTTATCGTTTGAAATCTCCTATTATTCATTCCAAATCACCCCCTCATTCGAATGCGCGGATCTACTACGCCATATAAAATATCAGCAATTAAGTTACCGAGAATTAACATGAATGATGATAATAATGTAATTGCCATGATAATCGGATAATCAAATCTAAAAATAGCATTTACCCCGAGCGAACCAAGTCCTGGCCATGAGAATACTGTTTCCGTAATAAACGCCCCGCCTACTAAACTTGGAATAGATAACCCGAAAATTGTAATGATCGGTATTAATACATTTCGAAGTACGTGATTAAATAAAACGGTCTTCTTTGAAGCACCGTACGCATATTGAATTTGTACGTAGTCTTCTTCTAATTGCTGAATCGTACTTGAACGAATATATCTCATATAAACAGAGACGTTTTGGAACGCAAGCACCATACAAGGTAAAATGCCGTGTTGGACAATATCCCAGACAGAGTCTTTACCAACGGTGCGCATACCCATGCTCGGAAGAAGGTTCAACTTTAAAGAGAATAAGTAAATTAATAGTAAAGCGAACCAAAAGACTGGCATTGAAATTCCCACATAAGAGATAAAGTTCACAATGCGATCAAAGATAGAATTCTTTTTCACACCTGTAAGTAGTCCAAGCGGGATTGCGATTACAAATGAGACGAGTAAAGACGATCCCATTAAGCCGATTGTCGCAGGTAACCTTTCTACAATAAGATCTAGAACAGGACGATGGTTTTGAAGTGAATAACCAAAGTTCCCTGTTAAAATATTTTTTAACCATAAAATATACTGCATATAAATTGGTTGATCTAGCCCTAAACTTGTGCGAATACGCTCAACATCAATTGGACTCATATTCGGCGTGACAAAGTTTCGAACCGGATCGCCCGGTGCTAGTTTTATTAATAGAAAAGAAATAATAGAAATAACAAATAAAAGCGGAATTGCATTTAAAAGCCTCTTCCCAATTACTTTATACACAAACTTCCCCCCTCAAGGTAAAGTGAAACTTTCATTAGCCTACATCAATTAGGCTTTAACTTGATAAAGAAGCTGATTTCCACCAGCTTCTTTATTGTTTCTTATTTCACTTCATAAATCTTAGATAGATCTTCAAACATTGTGACAGGAATTGCTTTCGCTTCTTTTAATCCATCAAACTTTTTATCTACTGCAATAACTGCTTTCGGATACGCGATTGGTAGATAAGGTACGTCTTCTCTAGCTGTCTCTTGAATTTTATGGTATAGCTCTGCGCGTTTTGTTTTATCTGTCTCAACTGCAGCTTCTTCCCATAACTTATCGAAATCAGCGTTTTTATATCGTGCATAATTGTATTCAGCATTGCTTAAGAATAAGCTCTTATATGAATCTGGCTCAGGTCCCATTATGTAACCACCAAATGTAATGTCATATTCTTTATTCTCTTTATCTAAGCCTTTTTCACTTGCCGCACTAGCATCTAATGCATTTAGTTCAACTTCTAAGCCAACTTCTTTTAATTTTTGTTGTGTATATAACGCTAAGCTTTCCATAATTTTATTATTCGTTACATACATCACACGTACTTTTTCCTTATCTTTCACGCCAGCTTTTGCTAATAAATCTTTCGCTTCTTTTTTATCATACTTATAGTCTTTAATATCTTTCGCATAATACATAGCGTCTGGCGTTAAGATTGAATTTGCTGGTTCTGCAAATTCACCTGAAACGAATGCTGAGTTAATCATTTCTTTCTTATCTAACGCATGTGCAATTGCTTGGCGCACTTCTTTTTTCTTCATAAGATCAGTATTCATGTTATAAGATAAGTAGAATAATCTACCTTCAGGGAATGTCACCATTGAGAAGTTCCCAGTGCTATCTAGTTTCTTAAAGTCTTGCGGCTCAATCATCTTCATGTTGATTTGACCATTTTGCAGTGAAACATTTGCTGTATTACGGTCTTTTACAACGCGGTATACGATAGAGTCTAATTTAGCTTTCCCACCTACATAATCATCAAATCGATCTAATGCAACGTACTCATCTGATTTATACTCTTTAAACTTAAACGGTCCTGAACCTACAGGCTGTAAGTTTTTCTTACTCTTCGCTAAATCTGCTTCCCCTTCAAATACATGTTTCGGAATTGGGAAGAAATCATTCATCACACCTTCGAAAGATGCGCTTACTTGTGGTAAAACGAATTGAGTTGTTAACTCATCTACCTTTTTCACCTCAAGCGGCTTTCCTTTAAAAATAAAGTTTTCACGACTTGAGCTATTTTGCTTCTCATCCAAAATAGATTGGAATGTAAATGCTATATCGTCTGATGTAATTTTCTTACCATCATGCCATTTCAAATTATCTTTTAACTTCAGTGTCCACGTTAATTGATCTTCTGAAGGCGTAAAGCTCTCAGCAAGAACAAACTTTTTCTTACCGTCTTCCATATGATATAGCGGCGCATATAAAGCCTGCTGCACAGTTAATGACACACGATCATTCGCATAAAGCGGATTCATCGTATCTGGATTATCGCTAACACCAATCGTTAACGTTCCTCCATCTTTCGGAGTCCCTGATTTACTAGTGCCCGCTTGCTTCGAATCTTTTTCCCCTGAACAAGCAGCTAATGCAATAAGTAGTATTAGAACAAATGGTAATGCAAATAATTTCCGTTTCATCTTTCGGCCCCCTCAAACTAGTTATACCCATAAGAAAACTCGGAATTAATCCCGAGTTTTCTTATAAGTTTTAAATTACCACTACCTGTATGTAAAGTCAAACTTTTTTGTAAATGTGGAAAGTTTGCAATCTACTAATACATTCTTGCCATAAAATATATTTATAAGGATGATAAAATAAAAAGACCACCAAAAGGCAGTCTCAAAACTCAATCTTACTCCCTACTCCTTGCTCCACCGCTCTCTCATACAAATACTTCGCAACGATAATATCCACTACTGCCAAACCAACTGATTTGAAAATAGTAATCTCTTCATCGCTTTCGCGGCCTGCTTTTTCCTCGCTTATAATTTGACCAAGTTCAGCGTGAATGGCGTTCGCTTTGAATAGACCTTCTTTTATCGGAACTTGAAGGTCTCCTGTTTCGTCTAGTGCTGCTTCTTTTGATTCGACTACTACTTTGTTTGCGCTTGTGATGGCGTGTGAGGGTAGTTCTTGCATGCTCGGTCTGAATGAGCCGACGGCGTTTACGTGGACGCCTTTTTGTAGTGTTTCTGAGAAGACTGGTGTGGTTGCGTTCGTAGTTGTGACGATGATGTCTGCTTCACGTATTGCTTCATTTGGATCCCTGTAAACGTAAGCAGGTTTACCAAATTTCTCTTGTATATATTGCGCAAATGCATATGCTTTTTCTTCTGTTCGATTGTATAAAATGACTTTTTCGATATCTCTAACTGCAAATATTGCTTCGGCAATTCCTTTCGCTTGTTCGCCCGTGCCGATAATGCATAAAGTTTTTGCGTTATGACGAGCTAAATATTTTGTCGCTACTCCTGATAAGGCGCCCGTTCGGATCATCGTTAAGTACGATCCTTCTAGAAGTGCGAGCGGTTCTCCCGTTTGAAAGTCTGATAGCATCACAATCCCATTGATTGTTTTCTTTCCTATCTGTTTATTTTGCGGGACTACCGTTACTATTTTTACTCCAAGTGCCTCAAGCCCTTCCGCTACTGAAGGCATAATTAATGCCGTATTTTGCTCATTCGCAAATGGTAATGAGCCTCTTATTGGTGTAATCGTTCTTTCTGCGGAAAATTCTTTTAAAGCAAGCGCCGCGTATTCAATAACTTCATTCATATTTACTAAGTTTCTTTGTTCGTTCGCGCTTATAACTAGCATATCTTTCCACCCCCTTCTTCTATCCCGTATTAACGGGCAGTAAGACTCCCATCTAAAAATTCAGTTGGACAAAGAAGTTACACGGGAGATCAACTGCCCGTAAAAACCCGATTGGTTCAACTAATAATCAGTGAGGAACCCCTCCACTGATTAAAGTTTCACTTTATCCTAACAAAAATCCTCGGTTCAAATCATCTCTCGGATCTACAACGAACTGATGAAACCCTGTAATAAATGCATGCCCCGTTACTTTCGGAACGACAGCTTCATATGTACCTACCGCTGTTACCGACAATACTTCTCCCTCGAATTTCCCATCAGTAATGCATTCGTGGACGAAGATTTCTCCTTTTTGTAAGGCATCTTTTTCAAAAAGAGTTGCGATTCTCGCTGAAGTTCCTGTACCGCAAGGAGAACGATCTACTTGCCCATCAGCAAAAATCGTTACATTTCGTAGCGTAGCACCTTTGTCTTTCGGTTCATCTGAAAAGATAACGCCGTATATTCCTTTTAAACTTTCTTCAAGTGGATGCTTCACTTCCATTTTGCTCTCTATATAATGTTTAATTTTACCGCCCCACGTTTGAATAGCGGGCAAGTCTTTAAAATCAACTTTCAAACCAAATTCTTTACAGTCTACAACAGCGTAAAATGCTCCTCCAAACGCGATATCTACTTGAAATTCATAGTTATCTATTTTAATAGGAACGTCTTTTTTGTATACAAATGAAGGAACATTTTCAAATGATACAGATTCTACTTCACTCCCGTTATATTTTGCATACGCAATAACTTCTCCGGCTGGGCTATCAATAATGAAATTTTGTTTTTCACCCTTTACTTCAAACATGCCTGTTTCAATTCCAACTGTAATGACAGCAATAATGCCATGACCACACATCGTACTCCAGCCTTCATTGTGCATAAATAAAACACCAAAATCAGCGTGAGCACTTGCAGGCGGGGTAATAATACAACCATACATCCCGTGATGCCCCCTCGGTTCATACATAAGAACCTCACGAAGATGGTCCAAATGTTCCATACAGTACGCGCGTCTTTCCAGCTGCGTTTCTCCTTTTATTTCTGGCACGCCGCCCGTAATAATTCGAAGCGGCTCCCCAGCTACGTGTGCATCAATTGTCGTGTACACTTTACTAACCTTCATTTCTATCTCTCCCCTATACGTTGATACTATTTCCAACGCAAGTATCATGCCAAATCGTATAGCATTCCTTTTTTCAAATCCCCTGGACAATGTGTATTCTTTTTTCAACAAATTCATATACAACTGTCTACTTTTTTATACACGGCTTGGACGTTACGCTATAAAACACCTCGATAACTTTGCAATTTCACTGGTACACACATGTAGGATTCCTTTTATCATTATTATTTTCAATGTAAAGTTACTTCGCTCCCAAACATATACTGTTCAAAAGCAAAAAGGAAGTGATCCAATGTACTACGGAACAAAAGGCTGGTACGTAGCTGAACTAAAAAAATTAGGCGTACGCTATCATGAAGGACGAAAACTAGAAAGTTACCGCGGGCACATATTACGCAATTTATTAATTGCACAACAAGAGAAATTAAAAGAACATTAATAGATTCTCCTATCACAATATCAACTTATCGCCGCCTACAAACTGCCAATCAATCACACATTAAACTACACTAAAAAGGTCACCCAAACGGTTGACCTTCCTTTCTTATTCACAAACAAGAATTTGTCTAGTAAATGACCCTTTTCTTGTAATACAGCGATCTGTAATTTCAAATCCTGCTTCATGGATCATGTCATCCATTGTCTCCATCGTTACAACGACTACCTTTTTAGCAATGCGGCGCGCACTTGAAAGAATGGAGAGCTGGTCTTCTGGTGTGGCATGCGTAAATAAGTCATAGGGCATATCGATAATTGCAACGTCGTAGTTCTCAGTAATTTCTTCAATTGGTCCTTTTGTTACTGTTCCTTCAAATCCAAAATGTGCGATGTTTTTTCTCGTTCCAAGAACTACAAGTGGATTTATATCTCTACCAACGATATTAATCCCCATAGAAAGTGCTTCTACTACTACTGTTCCAATACCGCAGCACGGGTCAATTGCTCGTACTCCCTCTGGATTTGGTACAGCGATATTTGCAACTGATCTCGCAACACGTGTGCTAAGTGATGTCGAATAGCTATGCGGTTTTTTTATGTGATGATACCAAACTGGTTCGCTTTCTACATAGTGCCCGAAGTACCAGCGTCCTCCAAGAGGAACAATCCCGAATACACGCTCTGGATTACGAACATCCGCTTCTCCTTCGATATGCATGCCAAGGTCTCGTTCAATAAGACGTCTTTCTCCATATTCAATTTTATTCTCCCCAACGAGGTCATTGATTTTAACGAAAATAACTTTAAATGTCGCTCCCGCCAAATCAATTTGTTCCACTTGTTTTAAAATGCTTTCTAAGTCGTCCCCTTCATACATAACCTCAACGCGCTCTTTCATAAACGCACTTCTACTCGGGTCAATTTTGACATCACTTTTTAAAATATTAACGTGGGACTCCATTCCAAAGAACGAGCGCATTTCCAAGTAACATAAAGCACGCTCCTCCTCACGAAATGCATACGTATATATACAGGCAGGTGTTTTACTATGATTATTCAATCTATTATCATCCTCTATCGTTTAAAATTGTTATGATTACAATTACTCAAATACTTTTTTATATATAAAATTAAATGATATCATATGCCGGAAATAAAGAGAAACGTTAATAAATAAAAGAGACTGCCAATGGCAATCTCTTATTATTTATTAACGGAAAGAAGACACGTTGTTACCCATTTCTTCATAGTAATCTAAAATACCTTGATAAATAGCTTCCGCTGCATTTTGTCTTTGCGCTGGTGTAGCTATTTTATCTGCATCACTTTTATTATCTACAAATGCTAATTCTGCTAATACAGCTGGCATTGTATTTTCTCTAATTACGTATAAATCGCCTTTTTTCACACCACGATCTTTTGTTCCCAGTGCATCTACAAGACGCTCTTGAATTTTTTCTGCTAGTAAACGACTTTCTGATACGTTAGGATTTGTTCCTCTTGCTGTCGCTGATTCATAATAGAACGTTTCTGTACCTTGTCCATTTTTCTCTTCCGTGCCATTACCATGAATACTTACAAAAATATCCCCATTATTTTTTTGAGCAAATTCTACACGTTTCTTTAAAGAATCAGAAGCACTTGTTCCTGGACGTGTATCATCTGTACGAGTGAATAACACAGTAAATGGTGTCTTTTTCTCAAATATCTTCTGTAATCGTAGTGATACATCTAATACAGTTTCACTTTCTTTCTCATAATAACCTGGATTACCTGAATCAACTCCGCCATGACCTGGATCAATGATAATAGCTTTTCCTTCTAAGAAGTTACCTTGCTTCACTGGATTTAATTGATTTTTATTAACCCATTGGAAACCAGCGCCCATGCGGATACGAATCCAGCTGCCGTTCTCTTCAATAACAGTTACTTGTTGTGCGTTATGTGTTCCCATTACTTTTGAAGAAGAAGAAGCTTCTGCATAAGTAGTGAATCCTTCATTAATAACTTCTGTTTTCTCTACTAAAGGTGTCCATTTATCACCTTTACTTGTTGCAATTTTGATCCATCCATCTCGTTCTTCTTTAATTTCAACCATTTGTGGATTATGCTGATTTGCACTAATCCCAGAACTTAATGATGGTGCGTGATATGTAATGAATTTTCTATCTATGTACATTTTCTTTGTTTCTACTGGACGATCACTATTCTTGCTAAATTTATCTGTTTGCGCAGTAAGCTGAGCTGCTTGTTCACGCGTAATAGAATCATTCGGTTTCCAGCCATTCTCTGTACCTAAAGAAAGTTTTAATTCTACTAAAATATTAACTTCTTCTTTACCCCAATGATTCTCTAAATCAGCGAATTTTGTAGGAACTGGTCCTGTTACTTTGCTCTTCAGATTATATGCTCTTACAAGCATAGCTGCCATTTCAGCACGAGTTACTTTTCCTTCAGGATCAAATACTCCTGGTTCTCGCCCTTTAATAATATTCTCTTTTTCCATGGCTGCAATAAATGAAGCTGCCCAACTATTTTTTGCATCATTATAAGACGGCTTTGCATTTGGATCTACTTTAGCCCCAATTGCTGTTGCGATAATCTTTGCTGCCTGGGCACGTGTTAAATTTCCGTATGGCATAAAGTTACCATCTGGCATACCGTTAATTACATTTCTCTCTACTAAATAATAAATTGCGTCTTTCGACCACGCACTATCTGAAACATCAGGAAATTTCTTCGTTTCTGCTAAACTACTAATTGGATGTGCTAGTAAATTTGCTGCTAATAAACCTGCGGCTATTGCTTTGTACTTCATGAAAAATAAATCTCCTCTCAAAACTTCATATTCATACAATTTTTTTAATCAAGCTAACTAAAACATATTAACTATTAATTAATTCCTTTCATAGTGTATAACATTATATATCTATAGTAAACACGTTTCCGGCCGTATAACAAAAATCGCATATATATAACTTATAATGAATGTATATAAAATAAAACTTTAATCAGCCCACAAATAGCGGGCTAAAAAAGCGATTAGAACATGTCTCCTAATCGCTTCGCCAAATAAAAAGCTGATTAAAAATAATATTTTTAATCAGCTCTCTATTATCTATGAAATTATTCTTCAATTAAATTAGACATTACATATGCATACACTAATGATTCTGTATGCGCAATAGAACTTTCATGTGTACGTTCAAATGCGTGAGAAGAATCAATACCCGCTCCAATTAACGCATGTTTCACGTCAAATCCCGCACGAATCGCAGCTGATGCATCAGATCCGTAGTACGGATAAATATCTACTTTATATTCAATATGATTCGTTTTCGCAAGCTCTACTAAATGTTTACGTAAAGCGTAATGGTACGGGCCGCTAGAGTCTTTTGCACAAATAGATACTGTATATTCATCAGATGTTTGTCCATCACCTAACGCTCCCATATCAACTGCTAAGTATTCAACAGTTTCTTCTGGAATATTAGAATTACCACCGTATCCAATCTCTTCATTATTAGAAATTAAGAAATGCGTCGTATATGGTAATGTTACGTTTTCATCTTGTAATCTTTTAATTAATTTTAATAAAATCGCAACACTTACTTTGTCATCTAAATGACGTGATTTTATGTATCCACTCTCTGTAATTTGAACGCGCGGATCAAATGAAACGAAGTCTCCTACTTCAATTCCTAATTCGCGTACTTCATCAGCTGAAAATACGCGCTCATCAATACGAACTTCAATATTTTTCTCATCGCGTTTTGCTTCACCTGCATCTTTATATACATGTACAGATGTTTGATGCATTAAAATCGTTCCTGTATACGTCTTGCCACTTGATGTTTCAATTTCGCAATATTCTCCTTCTACAGAGTTCCAGCGAAATCCACCAATCATAGAAAGACTCAGGCGACCATCAGACTTAATTTCTTTTACCATCGCACCTAACGTATCAACGTGTGCTGTTAATAAGCGGTGCTGCGCATCATTCTTCCCTTTTACCGTTAAAATAAGAGCTCCCTTATTATTACGTTTCGTTTCTACGTTCCACTCACTGACATAGTTTTCAATGAAATTAATAATTTTTGCTGTATTTCCAGACGGACTTGGAACAGAGACAAGCTCCTTAATAAGTTCCATCGTTTCTCTCGCATGATGTGCCATTGTCGTTTCCTCCTCATTTTCTCTACTATTCAGTATACAAAATTCACCAGAAAACCTCTACTTATATAGCTTAATTTTCTAAATTGTAGTAAAATTCTTTTTAGTATACAAAAGGAGTCCTGAAATATGAATATATCAAAAAAATATATACACATTGCACTCATTTGGTTTTTAGCATCATTATTTTGTTTACAAGTTTCTTATGCCGTTCATACTACTACTTCTATTACAATCGGCTGGATATTAACAGCTATTTTCTTCATTATTAGCTTCATTGCAACAAAAAAGCATAGCGTTACTCATTAACGCTATGCTTTTCCTATTAAACTATTCTTCCGAGACATCTAATAAATAAATCCCTCTTTCAAATCCACCGCGCTCTACTTCTTTTTTCTTACGAAGGCGTTCCACATCTTCAATTGATGCACCTTCCGCACGTGCTAATGAAATGATTACTTCTAGTGCATCCGCAAGAGAATCTAGCGCATGTTCGCGTTCTTTCATAGAAGCAAATTCACGAATTTCTTCCGTTCCAATTTTCGCTAAAGCTTGTATGTATGCTTGACCTGTTAATTTTTGTGCGGTATACGTTTTTCCAGACATTAAAATCTTCTCTGGAACACGATCTCTTACTAACTTGTTATATGCTGACATCATTCATCCTCCTATATTTAATAACACCCGAGCTCTGCTTTATAGAAAAACCATTTTTTCTTCACGCATGCACTTAACATATCAATTCCTGATTCATGTGCTCTTACATGCGGAAAGAAATAGTGCTCTGAGTTTTCTTCCTTACCATATAGAGTTTGGTACTCATCTGGAATCGCTTCTTTTTTCACATCTTTTTCTTTCGTCACCCCACCAGAAAACGCAACACTTGGATGTCCCTCAAAAAATAACGCAGTCCGAACTGCCAAAGATGGTGTACTATGCAAAGCAGAATATGTAAGCAAAATAATAGTGATAACACCGATCATTCTCTTCATGTATTACTCCTTAAAAAAAAGTGCTAACACAATTATACTAAAATGTGTTAGCACTTTCTCCCCTTTATCCCGAATTAACGAGCTACTCATGAGGAATGGACAAACTTTATTCCCCTTTAAATGCTGGTAAACGTTTCTCTAAAAACGCAGCAATTCCTTCTTTATGATCCGCTGTTTGTCTCATTGCATATTGACCACGCTTTTCTAATTGCAATGTTTGCTCTAAATTAGAGCGATTTACTTCACATAAAATTTGCTTCGTTTGAATCATTGCTTTAATCGGTTTTTGTGACCATTCATTAATTTTTTGCTTCACAGCCGTTTGGAAATCTTCGCCGATTACTTCATCAATTAAGCCGATATCAAGCGCTTCTGTCGCTGATAATTTCTTGCCTTCCCAAATAATTTGCTTCGTCATATTTTCACCGACGCGCTTTTGAAGGAAGAAATGACCGCCTCCATCTGGAATTAAAGCGATTCCAATAAAGTTCATCGCAATAACAGATGATATATCCGCCATTACATAATCAGCTGTTAACGCAATACTTAACCCAAGACCTGCAGTTGGTCCATGAATTGCACTAATAACAAGCTTTGGCATCGTATATAACGTCACGACAACTTCAGAAATAGTATTCATAATGCCATCAAACTTACTTTCATCATTACTTGAAAGCATCGATTTAATATCCCCACCCGCAGAAAAACCACGGCCGTTTCCGCATAACACAACGATATGCGCAGAACTTTCCGCTACTTCTTTCAACTTTTGTAATAACTCTTTTAATGTCGGCTCATCTAACGCATTTAACACCTCTGGGCGATTGACCATAACCGTTGCAACGTGGCCTTCATATTTCACAACGACAGATTCTGTTTTACTTGTTATTTCCATTATATATACCCCTCTTTTCTCCATAAAGATTATACTTATATAATTATAGAGAACCATTGAAAAATCCTTCTTTTTTCTCAATTTTCTGTCTAATAATCTCGCAATTTGTACATATACCGTATAAAACATACAATTCCGTTGAAAAATATAGAAATTAAAGTCGGTTTATCCATGCTTTTCATCTATTTACCATTACAATGAAATGGTGTATTCTTAAGTTTGATAAAAAAACAAATATTGAAATTCATTCGCCTTACTATGTAAAAAAGGCTTTATACCCATCTTTTGGGTGTTGTAATAAAGGAATGAAGAACTGGAGGAACATATGGTTACTAAGTTGAAACAAACGGATAACTACTTCCCACATTTCCTATTGCTATTCATTGTGTTTCAACCAATTTTAGATTTATTAACATCTTTTTCAATCTATATATTACACATGAGCGCAACAGTTGGAGTTGTAGTCCGTTTCGCCTTTATGCTTCTTGCATTAGGATACCTACTTCTTCATCACAAACAACAAGATGCGAAAAAGTACATCCTCTATTTATGTTTACTCGGAATCGCACTCGCAATCGGTCTTGTAAATAATATGATGGTTAAATCTCCAGTTTCATTTGGAGAAGAAGTTAAATTCATCTTAAAGAGCATATATCCAATTGTGCTACTGTTTGGATATATTATCGCCTTTAAAGAGCTAAAAAATAAAGAGTATGTATTTCATAAAATCATTACATATTTCTTATATGCAACTTTAATTTTAAGCATCACAATGATTGTCGCAATGCAAACTGGAACAGATTTCCCAAGCTATCCTCACTCAAAAATCGGTTCAAGAGGTTGGTTCTTCGCTGGAAATGATTTAAGTTCTCTTTTCGCCATTATGTTCCCAATCATTGTCTTATATTCGATACATAAAACAACTTCTTTCTCGAAAATATATTACTGGATTCCAACAATACTTGCGATGTATGCAAGTATTATGGTCGGAACGAAAGTCGGATATGGCGCAATTGTTATTACATTAGGCGTAGCACTTTTCTTCTCATTCATTGAATACATGATAAATCGTAAAAAAGAAGGAAAAGGATTTACACATATTGTAAATACCATTGTTGCCGCAGTTATACTAGGAGGTTTAATTGCTCTTACACCGCATACTCCTATCGCAAAAAATATGGGCATTCACATGCAAATATACGAATACAAAAAATCAGTACAAGAAGAGAAAGATCGAAAAGAAGGAAAAGTAATTAAAGAAGATCCAGAAGATGCAAAAAAACATGCAAAAGGTGAACTTACAGATTCTGAAGTGAAAAGTTTAATTTATAGTGATCGCGACAAATTCTTAAAAACATACAAACAATACTATAAAGACGCACCGCTTTCACAAAAACTATTCGGAATGGGTTACGCTGGTAACTACACAGATAAAATTAAATTAATTGAAATGGACTTCCATGACCTATTTTTCGCCTTTGGCATTGTCGGTTTCCTTATTTACTTATTACCACTTCTATACTTTGGTATTAAATTATTCATCAGCATGATCACAAACTTTAAGAAAATCATGAAAGTAAAGTATATGCTATTAGCGAGCACACTCATTCTATCACTTGGCATTGGTTTTATGTCTGGCCACGTATTAACAGCGCCAGCCGTTAGTATTTTCTTCGTTGTTATACTCGCTTATATCATTGTTGATTTTGAAATTGAATAGAAAGAAGGTGCTACGAAATATTAGTAGCACCTTCTTTTTTATTTAATTAATGTTTTACGTACTCTAAGCTTTCTTTTGCAATATACGCTTCAGTTACAGTAGGATTATCTGAAATAACTTTAATCCACGCTTTTCCATTTATTATTTCTTCACCAGTAACTGTGACAACTACATTTGTATTCAAACGATACAGTCGCTCATTTGATATACTAGGATTCTTTTTCACTTCTACGTTATTCATCACACGTGCAAGTTTATACTTGTTGTATTCTTTTTTACCTAAATAAGAATCAAAACGGTTCATATGCCCCGCTACTTTTTTACCCCAGTTCGCATCAGATGCATATTTCGCATTTAAACCAGCAGCTTTATCACCTGTATATGTTGCTGTATAACGCCAATGTCCTGGATTTAAATATCCTTCATTCATGTATAATTTTGCTGCATGTTCAATACAATCTTCTTTTGAATTAAATGCTTCCCCGTTACCATATGGACTATCGTCTGTTGCTTTTAAACCAAATAAATTATTTTTATCTTTTGCAAGAGCGCTTGTTCCATAATAACTTTCATGGATTGCTAATGAATATAAGAATAATGCATTTACATTATACTTGCTTTCTACTTCTTTAAATTTCTTTCCTAAACCAATTAATGGAGAGTCTGGCTTAATCGATTTCACATAACTATCTAGTTGTTCAGCTGTATAATTTGTTTTCGAACGTAATGATAAATAATTGAAATATTGATAGAAAGTTTCATCTCCAAATGTTTTTCCATCTACACTATACATTTGCTGTCCTTGCTTCATGAAAGAAGGTGCCACACCATATCTAAATTCTGTATATCCAGGTGAACTTGTATTATATGTATAATATTTATGGTATAAATATCCATCTGATTTCACATAATAAGACGACTGTTTCATTTCATTTGTAGGAATTAAAGTGATTTCATTCTTCTTCACATAACCTGTCAAACCAGAAAGTTGAACTTTCACACGATCTTCGCCAACTTCTAACACTTTCAATTCTGTTCCATACTGAATATACGTATATACTGTTGACAAATTCTCATCATAAATATTAATGATGTTTTGCCCAGTTATTCTTTTCGCACTTGCAAAACCATCTTTAATCCATAAGAATTCGTTCTCGTATTTTACCGCATTCATACCTTTATTTTGAGCAGCCGTAACTGCCTCTTTATACGTATTATAGCGCTCTACTTCTTGCTCTGTTCCGTTTTCTCTTACATTTGTCACAACATATTTCTTAGTTTCTACAAGATTGCTATTTCCGTTTTTTTCAATTGTCTGAAGCATACGATCCAACATAGCTGAAGCCATCCCTCTTGTAGCTGATAAATGTGGTCTAAATGTATTATCTTCTGGATACCCTTTAATAATTTGAGTAGCCACCATAACTTGTACATGCTCTTTATAGTTAATACTATCTTTATCAGTAAAGGTAAGCGGACTTACAGCTACTTTAATATTTTTATAGTCTAATGCTCGCTTTACCATTATCGACATTTCTTCACGTGTAATCACATCATTTGGTGAGAACGTCTCGTTCGTACGACCATTAATAATTTTCGCTCCATATGCTCTACTTACACCATCATATAAACCGTAAGTCTTCGGCACATCCTCGAAATTCGAATCAGCTTTCGGTAAATTTAAAGACCTTGCTATGAATGTAGCAAACTCTGCTCTTGTTACTAATTTATCAGGCGCATATACATTCTCACCATACCCCATTAAAACTCCTTTAGTAATAAGTGAGCGCATATGCGTCTCAAACATATGTCCTGTAATATCATCATTTGCCGCATAACTTGAAATAGGAGTTAAAAGTAATGATCCCGTTAATGCCACTGCTGTTATACCTTTTGAAAAAGTCTTCAAGGTTATCCTCCTCGTAATCTACGAATTTATTATCACAAATTTGATTATATAATAATCGCAATCATTTTAGCATAATAAATAGGAATTAAAATAAAACGTTTTTATAATTATAATTTTCATTAAATTCAAAACAAAAGACACTTTACTTTTTTAATAAAGTGTCTTTTTCCATATGATCAATGAGTTTCTTTGTTGCCTGTTTGCCTTGCAACCGAAGCTCATCTATTATTAATTGTAACTCTTGCTCCACAGTTCCTTGTTGCATTAATTGCTTTTTCGCAATTTCATATAAATACTCCGCACTCCATTCGCCATCCACACTTCCTATAACTGGCTGATTCACTTGACTTAAAAACGAATCAATTTTCGGATCGTACGAAATCCCGACCATTGGAGTTTTGGCTACAGCAGAAAAAACAAGTGCATGAAGACGCATACCAATTAGTAATGAACATTGTGATAAAATGAATATTTTCTCGTCGATATCCATTTTATATGGAAGCATATACGTCTCTTCTCCCATTAAGTCTACTACTTCACGCGAAGCTTTTTGATCAAATGGCTCATGCATTGGAACAAATAGAATTTGGTATCCTTCTTGCTTTAATTTTTTTAATGCCGTAGCTAATTTTTTTACATAATCTTCTTTTGAATTCCAATAACGCACACTAACCGCGATTACTTTTCCATGTATCGAATGCTTTTGCAACCAATCCGATTGTTTTGTCCGTTTCCATGTTAAAACAGGGTCTGGAACAATTTCAATATCGTTTTTTATGCCAAGTTCTTTTAAATATAAAAACGAATCTTCATCTCGAACTGATACATAGGAAGCTTTTGACAAGTTCCATTTTACTAATAGACGATTATATCCTTTTGTAATTGGACCTATTCCTTGTGAATAAATATAATACGGCTTTTTTAATAATCGAGCGAGTCCCATAATACCCGTATAATATAGAATACTCTTCGTACTTGTCTGATCTTGAAGAAGGCTCCCGCCACCGCTAATAACTCCATCACTGTTTTTGATTGCATGATAAACAGCTTTTATATTCCAGCGATCTACCGATTCTACACCATACCTTTCCTTTGTATATTTAGAATCATTTGATAGTACTACTAGTTCTATATCCGGGTTCTCTTTACTTAACGATTCAATAATTGATTGTAGAATCGCCTCGTCTCCAACATTATAAAAACCATAATATCCTGATAAGACTAAACGCACCCTAAATCTCCTCCAAAACTAGGTAACCGTTTATTTCATCTAACATAAACTGGTACCCATTCCTTACCTAAACACTTAATACCCTACATAGTTTCCTCTTTATCAGCTCATATGAATTTTAATAAAAAATTAAATTTTTATATTTATCTTTTCAAAAATGGTATTTTTTTTATTGATATCCATTTTAATTTCAAAGCACATACACCATACAAAATGGTTGTAATACTTAATGCTATACCACTGAATAATAACGTCATAATTCTTGAAGATGTAACATCTATCACATTACATAGTTCATACAATCCTAGTCCGAAAATACATGCTATTGCTAGCACACCGAAAAAGTTTTTGAAATGAATAGAATAGGCAATATAGCTTCGAATATACAAATGATTTACAATACAAATCAATACGTAAGTAATTAATGTACTATACGCCGCTCCATCTATGCCAAACTTCTGCACTAACATAATGTTTAACACGACTTTCACACAACTCGCGCCAATAACAATCCATGCAGCTTGTGCAGAACGATTAATCCCCTGTAAAACACCTATTGATAATACCATAACCGCAGTAAAATACGAACTGCCAATCATAACTGTTAACATACTACTGCCTTTTACGTCTGTGAACAATCCGACATTTAACGGTACTGTTAATGCCATCAACCATACTGTTAATGGTGCTGTCAAAACATGCGCTAGTCGATTTGTATTTTGAATTGTTATTTTCGCCAAATTTATATCTCTTTTGGCCAATGCGGAAGTTAAGAGTGGTATTAACGGAAATACAATTGCACTTGCAAAAATAACAATTATTTGCGTGAATGCAAAACCGCGACTGTATATTCCAAATTGTTCTTGAATTTCTGTTGATGATCCTTGTAATACATGCGGTATTGTAAGCGAGTCTACTAAATTTAAAAGCGGCATTGATAAAGCTCCGATAGCGATTGGGATCGATACCCGCAATATCTTTTTGCCGTTTTCTCTTAAATCTCGGAGCGAATAGGAATTGCTTTTATTGTAGTATGGACTTCTATTATATTTTATACGCAAATATATAAGCGAACTAATGACTCCAAGAAAAGAGCCAACCATCGCACCACTAGTAATAACAGTATTACTCTTATCCCACGATACTAGTATGTAAGCAATTATTAACATAAAAAACACACGGACAAATTGCTCAATGACTTGTGATACTCCTGTTGGTTTCATATCACCGAAACCTTGGAAATACCCTCTATACACCGCCATGTATGGCGCAATGAGTAATGCTAATGAAGTAATAAGCAACGGCATTCTAGTTTCTTGTCCACCGAGCATATTTGCAATTTCAATAGAAAATAATACAATGACTAAACAGCCGAAAACGCCAAATGCTATCCCTATAATTGACGCTGATTTAAATAATTTCGCAATTTCCTTTTGCTTATTTTTTTCGTTCAACTCTGCAATTAGTTTCGAAATTGCAAGTGGAACTCCGGCTACCGATAATGTAAGAGCAATCATATATACAGGAAAAACAAGGCGGAAAATACCTAGCACTTCATCTCCTGCAATATTTTGTAATGGAATTTGAAAAAAACTACCAAGCAATTTCGACAAAAAAGTTGTAATGGTTAAAATTGCTGCTCCTTTTACAAATGTTTTATTCATATTTTTTCTCTTTTCTTTTATACATATACTCTCAAACATATTGTTTTAAACGATAGGGATTCACTTTATCCCATTGGTTATCATAACAAATTTATTATAGGTTGAATACTTGGTTTTTTTTTCAAAATAGAAAACAGAACCAATTCAAACCTATCTCTTCACAATCTTTTTCTAATTACTTCCATTATATATGTACACATTATAACCGTTTCTGTTACGCAAAAAGAGCTCTTCCTCTCTATCACTGCGATACATATTACTAAAAACATTATAAGAATATCCCACAACTCTACATTATAATTTATGTAAAGTTGTGAGATATTCTAATTGCTATCTAAACACTTAAGATTTTCAATTGCTCTTTCTGTTCATCGCTTGCCATTACTACAATTGTTTTTTCAATACTTGGATGTACTTGCTCAAGCTTTACACTTGCCCCTACTTTATTTGATTGCTCAACAAAATTTAATAATGCCATAGCTCCTGATACATCCATATAACGCACATCTTTCATACGTAATACAACTGGTGACTTCACATCTTGTAAAGTAGAGAAAATACGATCTACTGATAGGAAAGAGAGCGGTCCTTGAATTGTATACGTTTCTTCTCTTTCTTTTACGATAGAAGTTTTACGTTCTTTACATTTCACCATATATATGATGAACGAAAGAATAATACCGAATGCAACGGCAATCATTAAATCGAACTTCACCGTTACAATCATCGTTACGAGCATAACAACGACATCACCTTTAGGAGCGACATGCATCTTTTTCATGCTTTCCCAATCGAACATTCCAATACCAGTTAAAATTAAAATACCTGATAATACAGCAAGTGGAATATATTGTACGACCGAACCAAGACCCATAATAAAAATAAATAAGATAACACTATGCATACATGCCGAAAGTGCCGTTTTACCACCACTTCTTATATTCACGATAGATCTTACAGTCGCACCTGCACCTGCTAATCCGCCAAACAATCCGCTCATCATATTACCGATACCTTGTCCAACAAGCTCTTTATTACTTTTATGACGCGTACCTGTCACATTATCCATTACGACCGATGTTAACAACGAGTCAATCGATCCTAATAAAGCAATACTAAGCGCTGGTAAAATAAGTGCTGCTATTCCTGTTCCACTTAAAGATGGAATATGAAGCGTAGGCATCGCTTCTGGAATGGTTCCAATCTTTTCAATTACTTTATTTAGTGAAAGATTTCCGATAATCGGTAACTTTACTGCAAGTCCTTCGAGTAGAGAAGAAAATAAAGGAAGCAAAGCTGTCACACCGACTAGTGCTACTAAACTAGACGGAATCGCCTTAATCCATTTGCCAGAAACAATCATTACAATAATCGTTAACACAACAAGTAGAAAACTATTTTGTACATGCTTTATTTCACCTAAAATAATGATTAATGCAATACCATTCATAAATCCTGAAACGACAGGATACGGAATATATCGAACGTAAGAACCGAGCTTACATACACCGAATAAAATTTGAAATAATCCTGCCATCATAAAGGCAATAAAACTTGCCTCTAACCCGTGCGTCGCAATAACTCCAGTTGCGATAACGGTAATTGGTCCAGTTGGCCCCGTTACTTGCCCAGGTGTCCCGCCAAATAACGCTGCGAATAAACCTGCAAAAATCGCACCATATAATCCAACAAGCGCTCCCTCAGACGTTCCTGTCGCGGCAATACCAAATGCAATCGCAAGTGGTAACGCAACAATCGCAACAGTAAATCCTGCTAAACATTCCTTTGCTATTTTTTGAAACATAAAAAAACCACCTTTGTATAAAGTCCATGTTCCATTGTACACCTAAAAAGATACATTCGTTAGCTCACTTTTTACATTCTCGTGACGTAAACGGATTTAATGAAAAGTTTCCCCCTTATCTTTGGAAACAATTGCAACTATGCTATAATGAACAAATTAAATCTTTTACTATATACTTGGAGGCACTATGCTAACTTTTGAAGAAAAATTATCGATTATTGAATCTTTCCCAGAACTAGAAAGAAAGAACGTATCATTAAAACGTGTAAACTTCCACTTTGAAGAAAGTCGTTTAGATAAAAAGAACGTTGTATTTCATTTACACCCAAATGGAAATGGATTTGTGTATGCAAGCGGTATTAAAGGTTACAAAACGGATGATAAAGGTATGGTTAACATCCGCGAGTTTTCAGCAGAAGAGTTACGTTCAGTAATTGAGAAATCAATTGACCTTCTATCACAAGAAGAAGTAGTAGCACCTGTAGAACCTGCGAAAGAAGAAGAATGGCAGAACGAAGATGGTCATATTCTTACTCTTATTTCAGAGGATGACATGTGGAACGTGTACGCTGGTGTAAACTTAGACGGTACATTCAACTCTTATCCAGAAGCTGCGGAATACCTTGATGAAGAAGGTTTTTCACGCAAATAAAAATAGAAAGTGGGTATCCCCCACTTTCTATTTTTTTGTCCCTTTCAATGACTCCCTCAGCACAAACTTCTGCAACTTCCCGCTCGCATTACGCGGAAGTTCATCTACAAATAAATAATGACGCGGACGCTTATAATCTGCTAATTCGTCACTTTCTTTGCAATACGTTTCTAAATCAGCTTCTGTTATTGTTTCATCTTTCTTCACAATAACTGCCACCACACGCTCTCCCCATAATTCATCTGGCTCACCAAGTACCGCCACATCTAATATACCGTGATGACTATGAAGGAAATCTTCAATTTCACGAGGGTAAATATTTACACCACCGCTAATTACCATATCATCAACGCGATCTGCAACGAATAAATAACCATCTTTATCGAAGTATCCTAAATCACCAGAATGATACCATCCTTTATACATCGATTTTTTATTTGCCTCTTCGCGATTATGATAGCCAGCCATCATAGTTGGGCCACGTAAAATAATTTCTCCCACCTCATAAGGAGGTAATACATCATCTGGTTCTGCCGGTGCCTCCTCGTTCGGTTTCACAATACGAACTTCGTGGCTAAAGCATGGCGTGCCTGCTGAACCAGCTTTCGTAATTTGATCCTCCTCTACGAGAAACGCAACAACTGGTCCCATTTCTGTCATTCCGTATATTTGAACAAGGTCAATATAAAGACGTTCTTTACATTCCTTCACTAACGCCGGCGCCATTGCCGCTCCGCCATATATACCAATTTTCATTGAAGTTAAATCATACTGAGTTAAATCTTTTTGCAACAACATATTCCACATCGTCGGTGCTGCAAAGAACGTCGTAATCTTTTCTTCTTGAATCGTATGTAATACTGTTTCTGTATCAAAATGATGCAAAATAACATTCTTCCCGCCAACTTGAATGCGTGGTATGATTCCGGCATTTAATTCACCACAGTGATATAAAGGCGCAACAACAAGCCCCACACTATCTCTATTATATTTTAGGAAATACGTACAAATCATACTATGCTCAGCCATTTCACGATGACGATGTAACACACCTTTCGGATGACCTGTCGTACCGCTCGTATAAAGCATAGAACAAAAGTCCATTTCATCAATTTCGATATTTACTTTCTCAGAAGATGCTGCATTCACTTTTTCATGGTAGGAACTTGCATAGGAAGGTTTATCGTTTTCTATAGACCAAAAAGATGTATTTGGAAAATCTCGTTCAATGATAGCAACAGTTGACTCAACTGCTTTTTCAAAGACAACGACTTTCGAGGATGCGTCTTGAAGAATATAAGATACTTCTTTCGCCTTTAAACGAAAGTTAATTGGGTTAAAAATCGCACCAATTTTCGCACAAGCTAAGTAAACGTTTACAAATTCATGGCAGTTATATAAGTAAACAGATACCGTATCTCCCTTTCTTACTCCGTCTTCTAATAAAGCGTGTGCCGTTTTATTTATTTGTTCGTCCCACTGTTTATATGTCCAGCGAATATTTTTTTCAGGTTCCACTAACGCCTCTTTATTCGGATACTTACCAACAGATAAATCAAAAATTCTCCCTATCGTCATGTACATGCCAACAATTTCCCCCTTTTCTCTTTCATAAATCTATCATTTCGTCCATAAGTAGACATTGTCCTTCAATGTTTTGACTAATTTTTCTGATTATTATCGACATAGTTTTACAACACGTGCAAACCTTTGATACATGAAATTATATTGGCGATTTTTCAAATATATCGACCGCAATTCAATTTATAGCAGCGATTTTTCGAATATATCGCCTTACTGACAAAAGCTGACAATATAAAAAAGAGAGTGTTCCGATTTGGAACACTCTCCCTCTTATACAAATAGCTCTTCTAAAATTTTCAGTTTATCTTCTGTATATTTTACAAAGCCATCGTTATATGATTTTGGATCTTTCGGATTTGCGAAGTGCGTAATTGCCCCCGTCTTCGGATGAACAAATTTACTTGATGCACCGCAACCAAGTCCGATAATTGATTGTACTTCTTCCATAATGACAATGTTGTAAATACTCTCTTGCGTCGGCATTGCATAACCAACGTTCTCTAAGTTACCTAAAATATTCTTTTGACGATATAGGTAATATGGTACGTAATTATGCTTTTGCGTCCACTCTTCTGCTTCGTGCATCATCGCTGTAATCTCTTCGCGACCTGCTACTTTATATTTACGTTTGTTTTGCGTCATTTCAGAAGCACGTTTAAATGATAACGTATGAACTGTTAATGATTCTGGCATTAACTTTTCTGTTTCATCTAACGTATGCTTGAAGATATCTAACCCTTCACCAGGAAGACCAATAATTAAGTCCATATTAATATTGTTCATTCCCATTTCACGAGCTAAATGGTATTTCTCAATTGTTTCTTCTACAGTATGGTGACGTCCAATTGCTTTTAGTGTCTCTTGATGATATGACTGCGGATTAATACTAATACGGTCAATGTTCCATTTATTTAACACTTCTAGCTTTGCTGGCGTGATCGTATCTGGACGACCTGCCTCAACTGTTACTTCACGTACATTTTTCACGTCTGGGAACGCTTCGTACATTTCTTCATACAGCATATCCATCTCTTCTGCTGTAATACTTGTAGGTGTACCGCCGCCATAATAAATCGTCGTAACTTTCACACCTTTTTCTTTTAAAAACTTACCAATTTCACGAACTTCATAATGTAAACCACCTAAGAACGAATCAACAGACCCTTGGCGTCCATTAATCGCATAAGCCGGGAATGTACAGTATGCACATTTCGTTGGGCAGAACGGAATACCGATATAAATACTTACTTCTTCTTTCAAACGGTATAAATCCGGAACAACTGCTAATTGGCAATCAACAATGCGCTGAAGAAGTTCAATCTTCTCTTCATGAATTAAATAACTTTCACGAAGTTCTTGATGCGCTTCTTCCTTTGACATACCATTTTGAAGCATTTTATGAAGAAGTTTCGTCGGACGTACTCCCGTTAAAATACCCCAGCTTTGTTCAAGTCCAGTTAACTGCTGAAGAACAGAAAGATATACATAAGAAACAACGTGCTTCACTTGCTTCATACGCTCTTTTTCATCTGTGAAAGCAGATAAATCTTTCGAGAATGTTTCTTCATACACATTTCCTGTGCTAACATCCGTTAATCGAGCGGATGCTTTCACATTATCCTCAATGTGTATATCAACGATCAGATTCGCTTCCTCTTGTTCAAATCCAATCGTACTATCTTCAAAAAATAAGCCGCCAATATTTTGTAGCGGACGTAAAAAACGATCATCTTGTAACGTTTTAATTGAAATTAACACATTATCACCTTTTCATTTGCAAACTCTCTTTAGTTTACTTGAAGGGCGTTTACAGGTCAATACAGAAGGTTTTACCTGTTTCTCTTACATTTTTTCAAATAATTCTTTTTATGAATATCGCTCATGTATATAGACATCATGATTTTCTCTTGTTAAAATTTATTAGTACAAAAAATCGTTACATAGCGAAAATACAATATATAAAGGAGGAATGTTAACACTAGATTCCATAATCTAATGTGTTAAAAAAAATATGAAAAAGAAATTTTATAGTGTATTAACTCTCTCTCTTGCATTACAAACTGTTCTTGCACCTACTTATTCATTTGCAGAGAGTGCTGAAAAATCCGCCGAAGTATATACGGAGGATCAAGTTTTTAAAAGTATTAAAGAGCATGTTAATGAGCATAGTACTCATGAAGAAGATATCGAGGTTACTGGTCAATTCCTACTATATACTTCAAAAAAACATTCATTATATACCGCGAATGATTTAAAAAACAAATCGAATATGGAGATTACAGAACAAGTCGTAACGGCGACAAAGAAAAAAGGAAATGCTTACTACATAACGACGTCAACTGGCGCTGGATGGATAGATAACAATGATAATAGCTTAGAAGTTCAAGAGATTCATAAACTATCTAACCAAAAATTAATCGTAAAAGAAGAAGCTTCCATACATGCACTTCCGTTCCAATCGTTTAACGAAGAAGGGAAACTACAGCCACAAGTCATTACTCCTACTGAACAAGCTGGAAATTGGTTTAAAGTCCAAATAAATGAAACAGCAAAATGGATTTATGCACCTTCTGCTACATTTGAAGGTACAAAAGCTTCATTACTAAAAAACGTTCGTTCTGCTAAAAATAGTTTATTAAGAGCTCCAGATGCTCTACAAACAAACAATATTTATGGCGTTACATTTAAAGAAATGATTGTCCCTAAAGGAAATGACGATATTCGCCCTGGCTACCCGATGGTACCTAAATATATTACGATTCACGAAACGGCTAATACAGCGAAAGGTGCTAATGCTCTAAATCATGCAAAATTCTTAGATAATCAAGCACGCGGAACAGCTGATCGCGCCGCATCTTGGCATTTCACAGTAGATGATAAAGAAATTTATCAACATCTTCCAGTAAATGAAGTTGGATGGCATGCTGGAAATAAAACTGGAAACTATGAATCTATCGGAATTGAAATTGCCGTTAATCAAGATGGAAACTATGAAAAAGCGGTAGAAAATGCCCGTAAATTGGCAGCTTATTTAATGAACGACTTAAATATTTCTCTAGATAAGGTCCAAAAACATCAATTTTGGTCAGGGAAAAACTGCCCTGCGTTTATGATTCAACGCGGACAATGGAATGCTTTCTTAAAAGGAACTGAAACATACTATAAGGAAAACCAAAAAGATCCAGTAACTGATGACATTACAGGTGGATGGTATGAACAAGACATTCGTCAATTAGCAGCTAGAGGCATTATGCAAGGAGAAGGGAACGGCAAGTACTTCCCAGAACGTCTTGTAACGCGTGCTGAATTCGCTACACTAATTACTCGTGCTTTACAATTACCAAGTGGAAATGCTAAGTTCACAGACTTAGAACAAGTACACCCATCTTTAAGAGACGGTATTAATCGTGCAGCAAGCGCAGGCATAATCCGCGGACGTGGTGATAATACATTTGATCCAAATACCACAATTACACGTGAAGAAGCTGTTATTATGATTGATCGTTCTCTAAAACACGCTGGTATTTTTGCAAAACAAGTTGAACTACCATTTGTAGACCAAAACTTAATTTACGCTAAACAAGAAGTACAAAGAGTGTATGGATTTGGAATTGTAAAAGGTAATGAATTTAATCAATTCGTACCAAAAGGACCATCACAACGCGCTCACGCAGCTGCATTTATAAACAGAATGCTTAGCGTAATTGAAGCTTAAAATATTTATCATTCCATATAGATATTTACATTTTATCTGTATTCACTTAAAAGGCATCAGAGACTATATATCTCTGATGCCTTTTATACATCTGTTAGCTATTTTTAGCCATGAATCTTAATCGTATTCCTAATAACAGAAGCATAAAACCGATGAATGGAACGTAATTCGTATTGTGTCCTGTAGCTGGAAGTTGTTGATTATTAGAAGAACCTTGTCCTTTTTCTGGTAAATTAGGTTTTTCTACTCCCTCACC